>CAYWLQ010000108.1:0-20248 GCA_964458775.1 uncultured Myxococcales bacterium
TGTCAGTGTCAGTATCGGTGTCAGTGTCAGTATCGGTGTCAGTGTCAGTATCGGTATCGGTGTCAGTGTCAGTATCGGTATCGGTGTCAGTGTCAGTATCGGTGTCAGTGTCAGTATCGGTATCGGTGTCAGTGTCAGTATCGGTGTCGGTATATGTATTCGTATCAGCGTCTGATGAGTTTTGAGAATTGGAATCGATTTCTTCCAAAACTGTACCGGTTACACTGCATCCGTTAATAAGCATAATTCCACAAATACCAAGTACTCCAATTAATTTGTCTGTAAGCATTAAGAGCCTCCTTATGCTATCTTAATTGTCCTAGTTTCGATAATCCGGCTCAATCCTTTTTGAACAATCGCAAAAATTAGTTATGAGTTTGAGCCGAATTACAGATAAGGATACATATAATAAGATGGAGTTAGAACAAAAAATGACCCACGGTTTTTCAAATCGATCTGCAGCACATCTTCAACCGGTTAGGGATGAACAGAGTGATGGACCGCCGAATTTTGATTTGCTGTTTGACAGGTTTGCCAACTATGTAGCGTCTGTGGCTTTGCGCCTTCTCGGTGACGAATCTGTTGTGGATGATATTGTTCAAGATGTCTTTCTAGATTGCTTTAAGAAAATTGACACTTTGCACAATATGGAACACGCACGGCGTTGGTTGGTTAGAGTTACTGTTCGCAAAGCCGGCAGAAAACTTAGACAAAACAAAATAGTTCGACTGTTTAAGAGTTCATATGGTGATAATTTTAGAGAACCCGCGATATCGACTGTTACGGCAGATGAAAGGGCAGAATTGGTTATGCTATATCACATGCTGGAACAACTGTCGGTTAAGGTTCGCTTGGCCTGGTGTCTTAGGTATTTAGAAGGCGCAGAGTTGTCAGAAGTGGCGTTTGCATGCGGATGCTCTCTTGCTACAGCAAAAAGGCGGATTCGCACTGCGCAACAGTCTATTTTGGGGTATGACCATGACTGAAAAAACATCTGCTGACTGGAGAGATCGTGCCGCAAAAATTGTTTGTTCATATACTCCTCAAGAGGCAGCTCGGTTAAAAAATAAAATATTGATAGAGCATCGCAGACAAGAGCGATTGAAAATAACAGTACTTGTTTGTTGTGCGGCTTATTTGTTTTGTCTTTCAGCCTATTATCTTGTTGTTTATGAAGTATCTGATTCTGCAAATAAAACATTTGAAAACATGGCTGCTTTTGACAATGTGTCCGGCGATATATCTTTGTCGTCTAACAAGTCTGGAATATTATTAAAACAAAACGTACAACCAAGAGAAGAATCAAAAACAGCAATAAAGGCGCTGCCTCTTACAGCCGGCACCCGTTTTACAGTAGAAGAAGAGCTGTCAGAAACGGTATATAGTTTATTCAGTGGAAGCGTTAGGTTTGAAACCGGTTTGAAAGATAGTCACAAGTTAGCGGTGCATGTCGGCGATTTGGTTATTGAGGATATTGGCACGGTATTTACTGTGGAAATTTTGCCGAGACATAAGGTGCATGTTGAGGTATTTGAGGGAATGGTAATGGCAACCTGGCCTGACGGTAATACTGAAATAAAGGCGGGGGCTGCGGGAACTTTTCCATACCGGGAAACGGCGGTTTTTGACAGGATACAAAATCAACAGCACTCTGAGTTGAATGCTCATCGCAGCACTGATGATGATTGGCGCATTGCGGCACGACAAGGGCGAAATGGACGTGCATTGACTTTGATTGATCGAAATCCGTCTTCGGTACTAACTCATATGGATGATTTATTATTAGCTGCGGATGTAATGCGTATTACGGGGCATCCTAGTCGTGCTGCTGTGTATCTTAAAAAGGCTATTAGTAATTTTAACAACGATAATCGTCGTGCGGCAGCTGCCTTTGCTCTAGGGAAAGTATATCTAAATGAACTTGGACAGCCGTTAGAGGCGGCAAAAGCTTTTAGAGTTGCTTCTGAAAATGACAGTCCGCTTGCTGAAGAAGCCGAAGCTAGAGAGGCGGAAGCGCTATTTCGCGCAGGTAAATCAGAAAAAGCCAATGCGGCGGCGAGAAGGTATCTTGATAAATATCCTAATGGAGCGAGAGCGAATTCGGTCAGAGCATTTTGTAATGATACACAATAAAACAAGGCTGTTTTCATTTTATACTGCGATAGTTACAAGTTTATATTGCTTCATTGCTGCATGTGAAAACAACACACACAATGTGAAGTTGGAGGTTGTGGGTTGTAAAGAGTTGTCAAAGAATGAAATTGAGAGAATTCTTTTTGTGGAAATTCGCAATGCAAAAGATGAACAAGATGTTTTTACCCAACCGACTTTTTTAGAAATATTATGCAAAAATTCTTTTATTAAACTAAATGTAAAAAACGAAATATCCGACCGAAGTTTTGAGCGCACTATTGATACAAGTGAACATTTGTCAGTCGGTTATGAACGAGTGGTTTCCATTGCTGCCGGTGAATTGGTTCTATCTCTTTGGCACTATTTGCAAAACAAAACCAACATTGTGCATGGATCAGAAAACAAGGAAGAGAGTAACAGTTCAGAATTAAATACAGATTTTGAAGCCCAAAAATTAAAGCAGCTGACAGTTCAAGATCGAAAAGAATTAAAAGCTGATAAGGATTCTTTAAAGGAGCAAAATAATAATAATATGCTATTTGGGCAATTCAGCGCTTTATGGAAAATATATCCGACTGTAAAGACTAATTTTTTTGGCGGTGAGTTTGGAGGCGGTTTGCAAATTGTAGGACCGATGAATCTTTATTTAGCGGTCGGTGTTGAGGGGGGTAGGGTTTCTCGAAATATCGGAACGGTCTCGGTGTTTTCCGCAAGTGCTGTTATCTTTTTGGGTGTTAGCGGGAAGTTGTTTTCATCTTCGGTAAAGGCCGGCGGATATCTAGGTTTCAGAGGCGGTTTGGGACGACTGAACGGAAAGACGGATTTATCAGGTATAGAAGAACACTCTTTGTTTGGAGGAATAGTTGGACCTGCTGCTCGTTTCTTTTTATCATCAACCTTTCGTCCGGCAATTGGTTTGTCGATTGAAACCGGTTATATGATATCACCACTCTCCGGAGCGGTTGACGGCACTGAATCTGTTGATATAAAAGGTGTTTGGATTTCAGTGTTGATGGACATCCTGCTTTACAAGAGACAAAATCGTTAAATTTATACTTCGTAAATCGTATTTGTTTTGAAAGATCGTTACTTAGATAAGTAATATACTAATTGTGTCTCAATTTGATCTATCGTCATTATGACGGAAAATCAGAGACGCTTGTTTTGCTGACCCAATAGGAGAGTATGGCATGCAAAAAGTATATCATTTCTCACACAGAATGATCGGTATTTGGGCAATTCTTACAGTTTTGCTTCAGATTGTTTCTGAATCGAAAGCAGCTCCTGTTTTTGGAAAAGTAATGTCATTTTCACAACCTGACGGATCTGTTGTAGATGTTAAACTTTTTGGGGATGAGTTTTATATTCGCGGTGAGTCATTGGACGGATATACTGTTATTAGGGATGAAGATAACGGATTTATTTGTTATGCGGAACTCAGTTCTGACGGACAAAAATTTGTTTCAACAGGAATACCTTACGTCGGCGGAAGCTTTCCTCTTATGGACTATGGCATTAACAGTGAAGTGTCAAATTTGTTATTTGAGTTTGATATAGAAGAAGGGGAGCAAGCTTTAAAGCGGATTATTAATCAGAAGCATCTTGAGTTGCCCCCTGAATCGATTCTTAATGAAGTTAACAATCGTTTTGCAAAACTATTTCCTGAGGGAAATAAAACTGCAAAGCTGACATCTCAAAACGGTGTTCTATCGGTTTCTCCTCCGGCTCCGACCATGTTGCCTCTTCCGGAGGTTGAGGGAACAGTAAGAGTTTTATCCATTTTTGCCGATTTTTCGGATGCTCCGGCGACTTTGACTCTCGAACAAATTAGAGCTTCTCTTGATGATGAAGATTGGAGTGATAGTAGAAATAAGTTTTCGGTAAAAAAATACTATCTTGATGTGTCAGGCGGAAAGTTAAACATAGAGCACGCAGTGTTCGGCATTTTTAGAGCAGCTCGAACCTTTTCTGAATATGATGCTATGAGCTACGGAACAGGTATTCAACAGGTTATGAGCGAAGCACTTAATCAAATAGATGCTGAAGGGTTTGATTTTTCGACGTTGTCTACAGAAACCAATAATAGAGGCCAAAAGGTAATTGTAGCTATTAACATTATTTATACTGGAGAACCCAAAACGTGGGCTGAGGGAATGTGGTGGCATCAGGGTTGGTGGTCGGGATTTCAGGCCGACGGTGTTCGTACTGAGAAATATGCGTGCGGAAACGGAAACGCTCCAATCGAAACGGGAACCACCATTCACGAAAACGGTCATATGATTTGCGGATGGCCCGATGTTTATTTGTATAACGGTGAGGCCAATTCAATTCAAGGTTTCTGTATAATGGGGGGAGGTTGGGGTACCCCTCCTCCGAATCCGTATTTTAGAACAGCGGCAGGATGGAGCGAGGTTGTTGATATTACGGGATTAAATGGAGTCTGGACAACAACTGCGAATGATCGTCAAATTTACAAGTATCGCAGAGAATCAAATGATTCCCAGTATTATCTGGTTGAAGCTCTAATGCGGGACAGTTATATGAATGAACGAATTCCCGATGAGGGACTTACTATCTGGTCTGTTGATGAGAATGGGGATCAGCAAGCCTGGCCGCAGACTGCTCAAAACCATGCCGAAGTAAATCTTGTTCATGCAAATAACCAACCTACAACAATGAACGGTGCAGCATATCATCAGGGGCATGTTACCGCGTTTAACGACAACACTGCTCCAAGTGCTAAATGGTGGGACGGTTCAAATTCGGGATTGGACATTCACTCTATCAGTGATTTGGGGGCAACTATGACTTTTACTACAGGTACAGGAAGTACCGATGCTGACGCTGACTCAGATGCTGACACAGATGCTGATACTGACACAGATGCTGATACTGACACAGATGCTGATACAGATACAGATGCTGATACAGATACAGATGCTGATACAGATACAGATGCTGATTCTGATACGGAACAAAATGAAGTTTGTCTGTATGAATGTGTTGATCGTTGTCGTTCTGCAGGCGGAACGGTTATGACAGGTGTATGCCCAAATACGGCTCAAAGATGTTGTGATTTTGGTTCGGTTGTTGACACTGACAGTGCACCCGACAGCGACACGGATTCAGATACAGACACGGATACTGACACAGATGCAGATACAGATACAGATGCAGATGCAGACACAGATACAGATGCCGATGCCGATACAGATACAGATGCAGATGCCGATGCCGATACAGATGCCGATACAGATACAGATACAGATGCTGATACAGATACAGATGCTGATGCAGATGCAGACACAGATACAGATGCCGATGCAGATACAGATACAGATGCCGATACAGATACAGATGCCGATACAGATACAGATGCCGATGCTGATGCAGACGCCGATGCCGACTTTGACAGTGAACACGGAACAAACATGGAGGCTGATGATATTTCGGCTGATTCATGCAATTGCACAGCAGTAGGAGCATACAAAACATTGTCTGTTATTAATTTGCTCACTTGGACTTTGACAATCTAACGAAATAAATGAAAGAAAGATTAAACAGTGAAAATTGTCAAAATAATATTCGGTTTTGTTAACTTATTAATCATAAACTGCCGAGGTGACGGTTTATCTTCTGAAAATAGCCCAAACGACTTAAATGACAATCAGGTGCTTGAGGGTACTGACTCAGGATTAGAGTTTGTGCCGCCGCGAGGTGTTTATGAATCACCGTTTGACTTGACTGTTACACACGATACTAGTTCGGAGATATTATATACACTGGACGGCAGCGACCCTCGTACATCTACAAGCGTACTTACTGCTTCTTTGCCGTTAGTCATACGTATTGATCCTGCTGATACAGAGCATAGATATCGTGCACCCGGAGTAATTGTTCGTGCCGTTGCAGGGGGGGCGGATTCTCCAAACATTGCAGTGGTTACGCATACGTATTTGTTTATTAATAAAGTTGTTTCTTTGTCACCAGACGGAGAGTCCCCTGGAGGAGATTGGCCTCAACCCGTTCAAGGGGGAGGAAGGACCGGAATTCAGAGAATTGACTATGGGATGGATCCTGATATTACTGATTCTCCTGAATATGGAGACTTGATAGAAAATTCACTTAGGTCAATTCCAAGTTTTTCTCTGGTTACTGAACTTTCCAATTTGTTTGATTCCCAAACCGGCATATATGTGAATGCGAGCGAGAGAGAGGATGAGTGGGAGAGGTTTGGTTCTATGGAGATTCTCTATGCTGACGACAGACCTCCTGTGCAAGCTAACACCGGTATAAGAATTCGCGGAGGTTACAGCAGAAGGCCGGAGAATCCCAAACACGGTTTCCGTTTGTTTTTTAGAAGTACATGGGGTACAGCCAAACTACGATACGCACTTTTCGAATCAGAAGGTGTGACTGAGTTTGACAAGATAGACTTGAGAACAGCTCAGAACTATGCATGGAGCGCTGAGGCGACGGATTCAAATGTTAGCACCATGACTAGGGATGTTTTTTCAAGAGATTTACAGAGAGAAATTGGGCGTCCATATACGAGAAGTCGATATTATCATCTATATATAAACGGAGTCTATTGGGGGCTTTTTCAGACACAGGAGCGTGCTGAAGCAAGATATGCGGCGTCCTACTTTGGCGGAAATTCTGATGATTATGATGTGATCAAGGTTGATACGAGTGCTGATTATACGATTGAGGCAACTGACGGAAATCTTGATGCTTGGAGAGAAGTATGGCAGCTTTGTACACAGGGATTTTCTGATAATTCAACTTATTACACGCTGGAAGGAAAGGACTCGGCAGGCATAAGGGATGCTTCAATGCCGGTTTTGGTGGATGTGGATAATCTCATCGACTATATGCTGGTTATTTTTTACACGGGTAACTACGACGGTCCCGTAAGCAAATTCTTTAGCAATCAGAATCCCAATAATTTTTATGCTATCAGAAGCAGACTTAACGCTGAAAGAGGATTTGTATTTTTTGCGCATGACAACGAGCACACCCTAATGGCAGACCGTGTTTCTATTACAACAGGTGTAAATGAAAACAGAGTGAGCATAGGACAGAGCGGCGGTGCAACAGATGATAATGGGCGAACAAGCAGCGCCTATGTTATGAATGTGACAAATTTTAATAAATTTCATCCACAATGGCTTCATCACAGGTTGACCTCAAATGCACTTTATAGAGAGCGATTTGCGACTAGAGCAAGGGTGATACTGAGCAACGGAGGGGATTTGTCTTCTTCGAAAACAATACCTCTATTTCAATCGAGAGCAGATGAGATTGATTTGGCAACAATAGCCGAATCTGCACGATGGGGGGATGCACATACAACTCGTCCTCGTACCAGGAATGATGATTGGCTTCCGGCCGTTGAAAGAGCAAAGACAGGTTTCATTGGACAACGTACCGAAATTTTAATTTCTCAATTGCAAGCCGCCGACCTTTATTAGAGCTTAAATGAACTGAGAACGCTAACTCCAAGAACAATTCTTTGTGTAGAACCTTTGGTTTTATCGTTATATATTCTTTAATATTCTCGATTGAACGAAATGAACAGATATCTGCCGACTACAGAATTGATCAATTGCATATAACAGAATAACAACAGAAGGAAGAAAGTTGAATAACATACTCTGTACCTAACTAGTCGGAATTAAATTGGAAAGTTAACAATTCGGACAGTTCCCATTCTACACTATCAATGCTCTGCATAGTTCGTTTTTGGAAGCAAAAGCTTTCTTTTGTAAATGTCGGTTTCAGGAAAGTCAAAAAAAAGAACAAAAGAAGAATTATAACTCTTGACGTATAATCTACTCAGTATAATATATAAAAAGTATCTGGCGATAGTGGTGCTTTGTAGAAGGATATATTAAATGGAATCTACTAAAGCTGCAATATATAAAGTTAATTATTTTAGGGAGGAAGAGCTTTGTGAAATAGAAGCAAAGAACGCGGACGGTCTATCATCGGGAGAAATTGTAGGATTGTTAACCGAGCGGGGTTTTAAATTTTCTGAAGCAACTTTGAGAAAATATGTTCAACTCGGTTTATTGCCGCGAAGTCGGCGAGTAGGCAGCAAGGGTAAGCACAAAGGTTCAAAGGGTGTTTATCCTGTAGGCACTGTTAGGCAAATTAATGAAATCAAGAGTATGATGGATCTTGACCTAACGATTGAACAAATACGCTGTCACTTTGCTTTTGTCGGCGGTGAGGTAGAGGAGCTGCGCTGTCTTATTGATCGTATTATAGAAAAGATGGAAGAAGGACTGCAAAATCAGATTGTATCTGATTTGTCGATTACTGATTTGCGACAACAAATTGATTTGGTGCGAACTACTGCTGAAGAATTAATTTTTAGAGTGGAGAGCACTGCAACAAGAATAAAGAAATTGGGACAATTGGCGCGAGAGGCGGTTTGAATACGCGCCGTGTGTTACTCAATCTTCAACAATAAAGGGGAGCGACATGGAAGAGCAAAAACAGTTTAGACAGGTAGAAGCCGCTGAGCGGCCAATTAAAGAAAAATCCGAACCGAAGTCAAGACGTCAGAAAGTAGTGCGTGCTCAAACGATTCCTGTAAAAAAGATGACAAAGGAATCGATAAAAATCGGCAAAATGATTTATCCCATAGAGGATCACAACAGACCCCAAGTTCGTTCTGCCTGTCAGGGAACGGAGCGTCCATGTCCCTTTGTTAGTTGCAAGTATCATTTGTATTTGGACGTCAATCCGGAAACAGGCTCGATTAAATTGAATTTCCCCAGTATGGAAGTTTGGGAGATGGAGGAAACTTGCGCATTGGATATTGCAGAGCGCGGAGGTATTACTCTTGAGGAAGTTGGGGAAATAATGAACCTGACAAGGGAAAGAATCCGACAGTTGGAGATGTCGGGTTTGACTCGTTTGGCAGCAATGGATGAGACTTGTGGAAACGGATTGGGCGATTTTAGTGATTTTTGTATAGGCGACTAGACCATTACAGCTTTATAGAGAATATCATCTCCAATTTGTTCTATTGACAAAGGCTTAATATTTAATGCTTGAGTAATATGTTGCGCAGCTGGGTAGTCAGTCCATGGAATACCTTGTCCTAGTATTTTGGGTGCAATAAAAAAGGCAAATTCATCTACTGTTTTAGCTTTTAGGAAAGATCCATATACTTTTTGTCCGCCTTCCACTAGTAGTGACAAAACACCCATTTCTCCTAATCTAAATAGAAGTTCGGATATTTCCACATGTCCATGATTGTTCGGATTGCATTTAAGAAGTTCAACATTCGGTAGACTTCGAAAAAATTCAATCGAGTTCTGATTCTCTCGGCAATAAACTATAATTACTCTCCCTTCAGATGAAGTTTGTAGTATTAATGAGTTCTTTGGAATGCCAAGAGAGGAATCCAAAACTATTCTTACAGGATTGCTTCCAAAAGCGTCACGAACTGTAAGCAAAGGATTGTCTACTCTAATTGTATTGGAACCAACAAGAACGGCATCTGATTCGGCCCGCATTTGGTGTGAAATTTGGCGCGATTCTGGAGATGAAATCCATTTAGAATCTCCGGATGCTGCTGCCAAATATCCGTCTAGGGTAATAGCTGCTTTTATGATAACCCGAGGTCTACCCAGGGTTCTATGGATAGTATATCCTGCAAGAAGAGAAAGGCAGGATTCGTTGTCGACGTTTTCTTCTACAGTAACGCCGGCATTTCTAAGTACTGATATTCCCTGACCGTTCACCTTTGTGTCAGGATCTTTCATTCCCACAAATACTCTTGCAATTTTAGATTTGATAATAGCTTCAACGCACGGTCCTGTTCTACCTGTATGGGAGCAGGGTTCTAATGTAACATACAAATCAGCTCCCGCAGCTTCGGAACCGGCAGCAGACAAAGCAACAATTTCTGCATGAGGAAGTCCCTGTGCTTTATGAAAACCTTCGGCGATAATCTGTCCGTTTTTGACTATGACCGCTCCGACTCTGGGGTTCGGTGACGGACGTGCTTGTTTTGCTAAGAACAAAGCGCGTTTCATAAATTGTGTTTTGATATCTGTCATTGAACCGGTTTGGTTGAGGATGACTCTTTATATCGAATTAGATCTGCAAGTTCGGACATGAATTCGTCAATATCTTTGAATTGCCTATAAACACTGGCAAATCTGACATAGGCAACTTCATCCAGCTCGTGAAGACAAGTCATAATATGTGTTCCGATAATCTCTGTTGAGATTTCCGGCTCTCCTAGAGACCTGGCATAATCAGCGATGGAATCAGCTAGTTGTTCGATTTTTTGTACTGGTATGGGACGTTTTTCACATGCTCGGCTCAGACCGTTCATTATCTTATTTTGATTCCAAGGTTCGCGTCTCCCGTCTTTTTTTATTACAACAGGAAGACTAATTTCTGCGTGTTCGTAAGTTGTAAACCTATGAGAACAGGAATCGCACTGTCGTCTTCGTCGTATTTCTGTACCTTCTTTGACGCTTCGAGAGTCTACTACTCTAGTGTCAATCTCGTTGCAGACAGGACATTTCATGTCAATTCAAGCTTGTTTATACGACGAGAATGTCGTCCGCCCTGAAACTCTGAAGATAGAAAGGTTGTTACAATATCCTCAGCAAGAGCAGAGCCGATTACTCGACCTCCAAGGCATAGAACATTGGCATTGTTATGTTCTCGAGCCATTCTGGCCATATAAGAATTCATACATAAAGCGGCACGTATGTTTTTGTATTTGTTTGCAGCAAGGCTGACACCTATTCCGGTTCCGCAAACTAAAATTCCAAACTCGGATTTGCCGCTTAAAATTTCTTCAACCACTTCTTTGGCTTCGTCAGGATAGTCTACAGGATCAGAACTGTCAGTACCTAAATCAACAACTTCATATCCGTTGTTATTTAAAAAACGAACTAAAGCAACTTTCAGCTCAAATCCGCCGTGATCGCAAGCGATGGCGATACGAAGATTCATATATCTAGTCCTTGAATTTGCTTATTGTAATTGTTGCATTGGTTCCGCCAAATCCAAGCGAATTGGAAATGGCATTGTCAATTTTCATTTCGCGGGGCGTTTTGGGAACATAGTCTAAGTCACAACCTTCTTCCGGATTGTCCAAATTGAGCGTCGGAGGAGCTATTTGACATTCTATAGCCTTCACAGTTGCTATAGCTTCGATTGCTCCCGTAGCTCCCAAAAGATGGCCGGTAGCTGATTTTGTGGAGCTCACGGCTAATTTTTTTGCATGATCTCCAAATGCACCTTTTATTGCTAATGTTTCCAATGGATCGTTAATCGGTGTGGAAGTTCCGTGGGCATTAATATATTGAATATCTTCAACATTTATCCCAGCGCTTCTTACTGCCATTTGCATACAGCGAATAGCGCCTGCGCCGTCCGGTGCAGGTGAGGTAATATGGTTTGCATCGGCAGTTGCACCATATCCGGTAAGTTCGGCATATATTCGAGCTCCGCGTTTTTTTGCGAATTCGAGCTCTTCCAATATCAATATGCCGGCTCCTTCTGACATGATAAAACCGTCTCTATCTCTATCAAACGGTCGACTAGCCGTTTCCGGTGAATCATTTCTGGTAGATAATGCCTTTAGCGCGTTGAAGCCGCCTATTCCCAATGGTGAGATGGTTGACTCTGCACCGCCCGCGATCATAACATCAACTATTCCGCTTCTAATCCAATTAAGAGCATCTCCCAATGCATGAGATGCTGAAGAGCAAGCCGTAGTGGTAGTTATGGACGGTCCTTTCGCATTGTAGCGAATAGAAATCTGACCTGGAGCTAGGTTTGAGATAATTCCGGGTATAAAATAAGGCGAAATACGTCTAGGACCTTTTTCTTCCAGAACCATCTTTGTATTTTCTATAGTTTCGAGACCGCCAAGTCCTACCCCTACCAAAGTTCCAACTTTTTCGGCAATATCGTCACCAATAGTCAGATCAGCATTTTTCAAAGCCTCGTCGGCGGCGGCAACAGCGAAGTGAATAAAACGATCCATTTGGCGAACTTCGCGTTTGTTTATCCATTTTTCAGGGTCAAAGTCTTTGACTTCTCCTGCAATTTTGGTTGCAAAGTCTGTGGTATCAAATCTGGTAATTAGACCGATGCCGGATCTGCCGCTTAGCAAGCCGTCCCAGAGGCTCTTAACATCAAGGCCCAGAGGACTAATGCTGCCCATTCCCGTGATTACAACCCTTCGATTAGCGGTCACGATATAACCCCTAGTTAGAAGTCTTGGAGTTGATATAGGTAACAACATCCTTAAAAGTTGATAATGTTTCTGTGTCTTCGTCGGGAATTTCGATGTCAAAAGCTTCTTCAAGGGCTAGAACTAGTTCTACAACCGCCAGAGAGTCAGCACCTAAATCATCGACAAAGGATGTTTCCATTTTAATTTGTTCGGCACCTACATCCAATTGTTGGCAAACGATTTCTCGAACTTTATTTTCTATTTCCATAACGTATCCTCCATTTACATTTCGCACAGTTTGTTGTTCTGTGCCGAGTTACCGACGGTTCTTGTTATACCGCACGTGTTTAAAAAAACGCTAGACCTTTTCCAGTTCTGTCAGGGCTTTGTCAACCCCTTCAATTGAGTTTACAGAAATAACAGTAGCTTTTTTTTCAATTCTTTTCATTAAACCGGCTAATACATTACCGGGACCCAATTCGATGAAAGTATTTACCCCGGCTTCTAACATGGTTTTTATAGACTCTGTCCATCTAACCGGTGCTGTAACTTGGCGAATCAATAGTTCCTTGACTCGCGACTTATCAGAATTAGGAGTTGCTTCCACATTGGTTACAACCGGGATAGTCATATCTTCTATTTCTATTGTATTCAAGATTTCCGACAGTTTTTCGGCGGCCGGTTTCATTAAAGAAGAATGAAAGGGAGCGCTTACCTGAAGCGGAATAATTCTCAGGTCCATTTCTTCTAGAATGTTTGATGCTTTTTCAACTGCTTCTTTATGTCCGGAAATAACAGTTTGATTAGGAGCATTTAGGTTGGCCGGAGCAACAGTATAATTTGTGTCAGAGGCAGTGTTGCATACCTCTATTAATTTATCATATGCAAGATCTCCCATAACTGCTGCCATTCCTCCTTTTCCGGTCGGAACAGCTTCCTGCATAAAAGTTCCTCTTGCTCTTGTGATTCGTACTGCATCAGCTAAACTAAGGGCTGACGCTGCGGTTAATGCTGAGAACTCACCTAGGCTATGTCCGGCCACAAATTTAGGAACAAATGAAGATTGCTCATTTAAAGCTCGTAGTGCAGCTATGGACACAGTTAGAATTGACGGCTGAGTGTTTGCCGTTAACGTTAAGGATTCTTGAGGACCTTCAAAGATAAGACTTGTTAAATCCTCTTTTAGTGCATCGTTTGCTTCTTCAAAGACAGCCTTGGCTGCTTTTGAGGAATTGTAGAAGTCTTTTCCCATTCCGACTTTTTGTGCACCTTGTCCGGGAAAAATAAAGGCTGCATTTACAGTTTTCATTTCTTACCACCTCACTATAGCTGAACCCCATGACACGCCTCCGCCGAGAGCAATCATCAAAATCAAATCTTTGTCGTTAATTTTGTTCGCACGAACTGCCTCGTCTAAAGCTATGGGAATGGAAGCGCTTGATGTATTACCCACTCTCTCAAGGTTTAAAACAAATCGTTCTATTGGAATGCCTATCCGTTTTGATACCCCATCCAATATCCTTAAATTGGCCTGATGCGGTACCACCCATGCGATTTCATCGGAAGTCAATTTGTTGTATTCGAGGGCGCTCAATGAAGCATCAGACAAATACCGAACAGCTGATTTAAAGACTTCTCTGCCGTTCATTTGGATAAAGTGTTGTTTGTCTGCGACCGTTTTATTTGTAGTCGGCATTGCTGAGCCGCCTCCCGGAATAATTAGAGCATTTGATAATGTTCCGTCTGAATAAAGATGGGATGAAAGCACACCTCTATCATCAGTGTCTCCGGTTACCACTACCGCTCCTGCACCGTCACCAAACAAAACACAGGTTGTTCGGTCCTCGAAATCTACCATACGTGTTAAGATTTCGGTTCCTATAACCCCGATGTTTTTTGCAAAGCCTTGACGAATAAAGCTGTCCGCAATGTTCATGCCGAATAAGAAACCGGCACAAGCAGCCGAAATATCGAAAGCGGCACAGCGGTTTGTAGCCCCAAGCTTGTTTTGAATAATTGTTGCAGTTGCCGGTAAAGGATAATCAGGGGTTACCGTTGCACATATTATCATGTCAAGATCGTTAGGCTTTATACCGGCTGAGTCAACTGCGTTTTTTAATGCAATACTGCCCATATCGGAAGTCGTAATGCCTGTAGGAGCAATATGTCGCTCCTTAATACCTGTGCGCTCAACGATCCACTCATCACTCGTATCAACCATTTTTTCGAGATCAAAGTTGGTTAGAATTTTGTCTGACAGATAACTGCCGGTACCTATTATTCTGGTACGTAGCTTTCCCATTCTATTCCACAAGCTTTCTAAAAGGTAAAAGCTTTTGATTGCTTACCGGTCTCACGACAACGTTTTGCAAATGCGTTTTATTTCGCTGCTTCGGCTTCAGTTGCCTTTTCCTGTATTTCAATTACCTGGCGTCCGCGATAGGTACCGCAGGTAGAACAAGCACAATGCGGACGCATGGGCGAACCGCATTCTTTACAAGCTGATACGGCAGGTGCGTCCATACGGTCATGATTGGCTCGTCGTCTGTCACGGCGGGCTTTTGATGTTTTCTTCTTTGGAACAGCCACTTCAATTCTCCTTGTTGAGCCGAATTTCTAAAAGCGGTGCCAGTCTAGGATCGAGGGTTAAAGAGGAAACTTTTGGAGTTTCCGAAAAAACCGACAGGCCGGGACAGTCTAAACCGCATTTAGGGTTCATCGGTAATTCCAGCATTAATGCATCACCCACAAGATCGTCAAGAGTAACAGTTTCGCCTTCGTAATACTCTCGATCCAAATCTTCCGGGGTCAGCTCTTCTTTTTCTATTTCTTTTTTGTATTCTTCTAACGGCAATAAATAAGTGCATACAATTGATTGAAGGTCCATCGAAATATCTTTTAGACAAGTACCGCATTGCATTTTAACATTTGCTGCAACTTCTCCTTGTATCAATATGCCTGAAGAAGCAGACTCGATAGTCAATTGAACAGTTGCTTTGTTCGGTACTACACTATATTCACAAAAAGACATTCGTTCCTTCAACCAAGTGAGCGGTACTTCACCTGTCAGTTCGATGGAATGTTTCTCTAAATCGGCAATATTTATTACCCAAATTTTTTTGTTATCAATATTTTTTCTAGCATTTACCATCGTCATTAGGTGTACCTTTCCCAACGGTGTCCCGTTGAGACGTGGCGGACAGTATTGTTTCCATGATACGAATGTCAAGTAGTTATCAACAAAGAAAGGGTAAATATTTGAAAAATTTAAACGAGCCGGTGTCCGATATTGGAGAATTCGGACTCATCGCACAACTTGCTTCTAGAATATCGGCGAAAAACGAAAATATTTTTATCGGTATAGGCGATGACGCCGCTGCCGTGGATATCGGTGACGGTAGGTTATTACTTGCAACTTGTGATATTCAAATAGAAAATATCCACTTTACTGTACATACGTTTACTCCTGAACAAATCGGTGCCAAAGCAGCAGCTGTTAATTTGAGTGATATTGCGGCGATGGGCGGCGACCCTCTTTACGCGTTGGTTTCAATTGCAGTGCTGCCTTCAATGAAAAAAGATGATATTTTGAGGATATACAGCGGTCTATCTGATTGCCTGACAAGGTGGGGAGCAACTGTAATAGGAGGTAATACCTCTAAGTCGTTGAATGGGTTGGTAATAGATATAACATTGTTAGGAGAGACAAGCAAAACACAAATTCTTACTAGAAACGGTGCCTCAGTTGGGGATTTGTTAATGATTACGGGAGACTTGGGGGCTTCGAGATTGGGACTAATGCTTTTGAACGATGAATTGCTTGAATTATCAGAAGAAGCAAAACATGAAGCCTTAGCTCGTCATCGGACACCTATTCCCCGAATTGCAGAATCCAGAATACTTCGGAAGCTTTCAGGCGTAACTTCTTGTCTTGACGTAAGTGACGGTTTACTCGGCGATGCTGCACGATTATCTGATGCCTCTAATGTAAAGCTGATTATAAACTCAAACAGTATTCCAATTGCTGCATGTGTAAAAGAAGCCGCTCGGTTTGGTCGTATAGACTCTATAAACACGGCACTGACCGGAGGAGAGGATTTTGAACTTTTATTTACCGCAAATCCAAACAACGCCGATGAGATTGCACGTGCTGTGCAAGATAATACCGGCACAAGAGTATCTCAAATAGGAGAAGTTGTTAAGGGAAGAGGGGTTGTAGTATTGAACCAAAATGGAGTTGAGGAAACTCTTCAAGGAGGCTTTGACCACTTTCATTGAATTTAATTTGTAATACATATATGAATTAACTATGAATCAAGATCTTACGTTGCCTACTGACGCTGAAGAGCATTTGAGAAAGCTTGCCGAAATGAAAATGCCCTTTGGCAAATACAAAGGAATTACGCTCATAGATTTACCCGAACCTTATGTAATATGGTTTCACAGAAAAGGATTTCCAAACGGAGAACTCGGTCGTCTTATGCATACGCTTTATGAAATCAAGGTAAACGGTCTGGAAGACCTCATCCGCCCTTTTCGTCGATGAAAAGTAAGACAGAATTCTCAGGTCACTCTAAATGAAAAAAGCAGTGAGCGCCTGATGTTTTTTATTCTATTTTAGTGGGTTACATACCTTGATGAAAAAAATTTTTTACCTCGCTATTTTTTGTCTTATAATTACTTTCAATGGAATAGTATCTCCCAAAACTTAATTGAGAGTATGTTTTAATGATAAAAACCAATACGTTCGGCAATAATTACGGTTTGCCGGAAGAATCTCCATCCATGTCGTCAGATGGCAGTGATTATGAAGAGCGTTTTGCGCAGGAGCTTTTCAACAGCCTGCCCCTTGGAGTGGTCTACCAGAATCCTGACGGAATGATTATCAGAGCTAACCCAGCGGCTGAGCGGATATTCGGCCTTACCCTCGATCAGATGCAGGGGCTTACATCAATGGACCCCCGTTGGAGAGCAATTAGGGAAGACGGCTCTAACTTTCCTGGTGAAGAGCATCCCATTTCCGTTGCATTGCATACCGGCGTAAAGGTTGAGAACTATATTCATGGTATTTTTAATCCTGTTAAAAACCGGTTCGTATGGCTTAGGGTTACTGCAATACCTCTTTTTCGCGACGGCGAAAAATCCCCGTTTCAGGCATATGCCATTATTGAGGACATAACCGAACAGCGAAAAGCAAATGAAAACTTCAGAATGCTGTTTCGTGAGATGCTGGAAGGATTTGCCGTTCACGAAATAATTGTCGATACAGCGAATCGACCGGTTGACTATCGTTTCATTGATGTTAATCCCGCATTTGAACGAATGACCGGTCTGCGCGGCGCAGACATTATAGGTCGAACTGTCCGCGAGGTAATCTCGGAAACCGAGCCGGTCTGGATAGAGCGTTACGGTAACGTTGCGCTAACTGGGATACCCATTGAATTTGAACAGTACTCGCACGGACTCGACAAGTACTTCAAGGTTAGCGCATTTAGACCGGCTTTGAACCAGTTTGCCTGCATTTTCACCGACATTACCGACCGAATAAAGAACGAAGAAAAGCTTCAAAACGCGGTTTCTTCTTCTGAAAAACATGTTCGAGAGACACGTTGCCTGTATGCAGCTGCCCGTGCGATCATGGAAAACAACGCATTTGATTCCACTGCCCGAGTCATTTTTGATGCCTGTTGCGAAGCAACCGGAGCAAAAAGCGGCTACATAGCCCTCTTGAACCAAGACGGCACCGAGAATGAAGTGCTCTTTCTTGAAGCGGGAAACCTTCCATGCTCAGTCGATCCGTCGCTGCCGATGCCGATCCGCGGTCTGCGTGCGATAGCGTACGAAACAGGTTTGCCGGTATTTGAAAATGATTTCATGCATAGCGAACATGTTCGTTTTATGCCGAAAGGGCATGTTATCCTTACCAACATTCTCTTTGCACCGCTCAATGTTGACGGAAAGGTTATAGGGGTAATGGGCCTGGCAAACCGTCCGGAAGACTTCACCGATGATATCGCTCGCATTGCTGCAATATTTGCCGACCTCGCTGCGATTGCCTTTAAGCGAACACGTGCAGAAGAAGCGCTCTGCGAAAGTCGCGAGTCGTATCGAGCGCTTGTGGAAGGACTGCCTGATATTGTAATGCAGTTCGATAGTGAATACCGCTACCTCTATGTTTCTGAGAACGTTTCCTCTGTTGTTGACTTTACTGCAGAGCAGTTTATCGGAAAAACTCATCGAGAACTGGGATTCTCCGAAGAGCAATGCAACTTTTTTGAGGATGCGATTAGCGAAGTGTTCAAGACAGGACGACCAAATGAACGGGAGTTTACCTTTGAAGGAAAACATGGACCTATTGTGTTTAACTGGCGTCTTTTGCCCATATTTGACGCACAGAAAAACGTAATTTCTGTTTTGTCCGTCAGTCGCAACATTACTGAGCTAAAGAGATTACAAGCGGAACTGGTTAAAACTCAGAAACTGGAATCGCTGGGGATTCTTGCCGGAGGCATTGCTCACGATTTCAATAACCTTCTTGGCGGTATTTTCGGATACATTGACATGGCTATGGAAGGTATGCACAACGGGCCTGACGCTCCTTATCTTGCCAAAGCGCTCGGCGCGATAGAAAGTGCCAAGGGTCTCACTCGTCAACTGTTAACCTTTGCTAAAGGCGGAGAACCGGCAAAGAAACCCGGCAAACTCATTCCGTTTATCAGAGAGGCGGCGGAATTCGCTCTAAGCGGCTCGATTGTTGATTGCACCTTTAATCTTCCAGATGATCTATGGACCTGTGAATTTGACAAGGACCAGATAGGGCAGGTGATCGGCAATATCGTCATAAATGCACAACAGGCAATGCCGACCGGAGGAGCTGTTATCATTTCAGCCTACAATGCAGAACTTCCTAAAAACGAAGCCGCTGTGCTTGCAGCCGGAAAATATGTGGTAATTAAAATCGAAGACCATGGGATCGGTATACCTTCCGACCTTCTTTCCAGGATATTCGATCCGTTTTTCACCACCAAACCTAAAGGCCGCGGCCTAGGGCTTGCCACTTGTTATTCGATCATAAAAAAACACGGCGGCGCCATAGATGTTGCATCAACTGTCGGCACTGGAACCGCCTTCACAATTTATCTGCCGGCCGTACCAAATGCTTTTGCCTCGGCCGGTACACTGCATTTTAGTAAACACAGAGGGAGCGGAACAATACTGATAATGGATGACGAAGAGGTCCTCCTTGAAATAATGAAAAGAATGCTTGTGACGTTTGGATATTCTGTCGTCTGCACTAAGAACAGCAATGAGACGCTTGAATACATTGCTGCGGCGCGAGAAAGAGGTGAGTTACCGGTTGCAATGATTTTCGATCTGACTATTCCAGGCGGTCAGGGAGGTAAAGAGACAGCTGCTGAGATCCGCAAAATCGATACCAAAACTCCGATTTTCGTTGCAAGCGGGTATGCTGATAACCCGGTAATGGCAAACCCCACCGCATGGGGATTTACCGCAAGCATTTGTAAACCGTTCCTGAAAAACGATCTTGCCGAACTACTGGAACGCCATATGGTAAAAAAATTAGAAAATTAAGAGACGGAACACCAAGAAATGAACAGTTATTTGGAGAGGGCTGGTAACCTATTGCCTTGATGCAGCTGTCAGTTTAAAGCGGATTTGCGAAGAGCTATGATTTCTTCTTCTTGAAGGCCGGTAATCTCAGCAATATGTTCTGTCGGCATACCCTCTAATATAAGCCTGTATGTAACCTGATGCAAACCTTCAATTTTGCCTTCAATTTTGCCTTCAATTTTACCTTCAGCTTTACCTTCGGCTTTACCTTCGGCTTTCCATTCCTCTATAAATCGCTCTACATTTTTTGATAACATGGCT
>CAYWLQ010000109.1:0-19987 GCA_964458775.1 uncultured Myxococcales bacterium
TCCAGATCGGCTTTTAGAACAGCAAACGATGCCTCTAACCCGTCTGCAACCAACAATGATTCCTTTGCCAATCGATCATCTTTAATTTTGCTAAAAATTATTCCGCCTACTGCAACAACCAACGCAACAATGATTAACAAGCCCAAAGGGCGTCGATGATCATATGCCCAGTCAAAAACCGTTCTGGTCTTGTCAATAAATTCATCATTAGTCGGATCCAGATCCGCCTTTTTTTCTTTTTCGGTTTTTTTAATTTTTTTGATCGACAAGATTCTTCTCCCTTATGTCATCAGAGTCATAACGACTATCGAAATACATAGAACCGGAGCGGCACTATAAAGCTGCATCCCCTAATATGTCAACTGTACAAGTTGTTAGAAATATTTACCGAACAAAATTAGTAATCGTCGACACATTTACTCTGCTACTACTATTCAGAACAATTAAGAAGAGATTTGATTCGACGCACATATGAACCGGTGTCGGAAACATGTTTTTCTATCCAGGCTTTTGAGGCGGGACGAATAAGACCCAACGGATCTTCTCCAAAAGGTTTTAGTTCTGACATTAGATATTCAGAGATGACGGCATCGGAAGCACCCGAATTGATCTTCTCCATCATTTTAGGCAAAATCTCAGTACACAACCTAATTTTATGATCGACAGCAACCAAGTCCGAAACGGTTAACGCTTCATCGGGTATGTTTGAATATACATCGCCCAAAACCTCCGATCCCAAACAATATTTTACAAACTCCACAGCTATTCTTTCGGCCTCTCGGTCAGTTCTCGCTTTAATTTTTGAAAGTTGTTCAGAAGTAACTGCTTTGAGCGCTTGCTCTGAAGTTTCCGCCAGGTTTTTTCCTATGCTTTCGGAAGACGGCACTTCTATATAAATTTTCGTTTTCGGCTCAGTCCCTGACGGTCTAACAACCAAACGGATCGGATCATCTGAAACGTTTTGCAATTCGAAGAGGAGCACATTTCTACCGGCTGCATCGGTTTTGCTTTTTAGGGGCCCTCCTACCTTAAGATTGTCCACAAATTTCAACACCTTAAGACCTGCGATTTCTGTGGGAGGATTCTCACGAAGCACTGTTTGAATTTTTTCAATGCGTTCCAAACCTACAATACCTTCCATAACCATTGAGCGCAATCGGCTGGACGTGTAGCCGTATACTTTGTAGATATCATTTAAGAAATCGACAATCGTTTTACCTTGATCTTTGAGCATGCTTGCAAAACCGGCCAAGAACACCGCCGCTCCGCAGGCATCCTTGTCTCTAATTCTCGGCGTGAGAAGATATCCATGGCTTTCCTCTGTTGTAAAAACAAAATCTTCTATACCCCCTTCAACAGAATCACGTCCATTTTCTTCTCCGCTGGGAGGAAAACAATGAAACTGTTCAAGATTTCGCATTACATCGCCCATGTATTTAAAACCCACCATTAAGTCGCCGATTACCTTGCATCCGTAAGCCCGAGCTATCTTGCGTTGTAAACCGGTGGTTACCAGAGTGTTTATAAAAATAGGATTTTCCGTAAGCGTATTTGCCTTTTTTCGAGTCTGTAAAATAGCTTCGATCAGCAAAATGCCGATTTCATTGCCGTTTACAAACGAAAAGTTGCGTTGTTTGTCCGCAGCCAATATACCCAAACGGTCAGCGTCCGGATCTGTTGCAAAACCGATATCGCATTGTTCTCGCACGAGCATAGCATGAAGTTTGTCCATGGATTCAGGCACTTCCGGATTGGCAATGCGATAACAAACAGAACTGAAAGATCCGTCGGGAACAGCTTGATCCGCAACCAAATGCAAGTCAAAACCGAGGGATTCAAGTGTTTCTTTTACCGTAGTTACGCCCGTTCCGGACAAAGGCGAATAACCTATTTTGGCCGAACGCGAAGTTGTCGGACATAAAGCTCGATTTATCGCCAAATACTCTTGATGTAAACTGTCAGAAACAAAACGGATAAGACCGGCTTCCCTAGCTTTTGAGTAAGGCATTGTTGAAATTTCTTTTACATTATCAACCATCGTTAACAACAACTCGTCATTGGGCGGAATTTCCTGTCCTCCGTCAGAGTTGTAAAACTTGCCGCCGTTGTCATCCGGATGGTTGTGGGATGCTGAAATATTTAACCCTCCTGCTGCTCCCAACTCACGAATTAAAAAAGATAACTCAGGAGTAGAGATATATTTGTTTGTACGTTTAAGATTGTTTTGTTCGTCTTCTAACGGACCGACAACATAGGCGATTATGCCGTTGGCGGCATAAGTCATCGCGGACATTCGAGCCAAATCCATTGATGTCATATCTTTTAACACTCCGTCCGTTCCTAAATAAATTCCGCGCATATCAAAAAAACGGCGAACATCAAAAGCGACAACAACAGATATTTCTCCTTTTAAACCGATAACTTCCCGAAGATAGTCACAGTGTCCCTGAACCGATAAGGCAATTGTATAAGGATTGATACGATTGGGTCCGGCCCCCACAGGACCCCTGCGACCTCCCGTACCGAAAGGTATAACACGCCAAAATGAATCCAAAATCAAACCGCCCTTTTTATTACTGATTAAATGCTCAATGTACGGACGGTAATCTGCGAGTTTTTCATCCTTAAGCCATACTTCGGCATTTTCCAAAGCCTTGGTCTTTGCCTCTTTAGGACCGTTAGTTTCTTGAACAAGTTCTTTCAACTTTGCGAAAAAATCCATATTTTAGTATCCTCCGATAAACACGAAATTTCATCCTGCTTGTTAGCATATGAAACGTCGAGTAAAATACAACCTAAAAGGAGGCTGCACTTTGAAGCGATATATTGTGGAACTGTCCAGCACTAAGTCAGAGCAACTTATTGATGTTACCGAAAAGCTTAGACGAATTGCCAAAGAAAACCCTAATGCCCATCTAATGGCGCTGTTTTCGAAAGGTGCAACATCTGCTGTAATGATTCAGGAAAATTGGGATCCGGAAATTTGTGACGATATTTTAGAATGTCTATCCCAAATAGCTCCTAAGGGCAAATGGCGACACGACCGAGTCGACGGCAATGCTGATGCTCACATCAAAGCCGGAATAGTCGGACCTTCCGAAACCCTTCCTTTATTAGACGGAGATCTCGTACTGGGAACTTGGCAGAACATTTTCTTCTGTGATTTCGACGGTCCGAGGGCAAAAAGGGAACTAATTGTAACTGTTATATAAGACAAAGTGAACTCCTTACCGCCTCGCAGTACAGCTAAAAATCAAAGCATTAGTTAGGTAATGTGAACTTGTTATTGAAAACACTCCCGGAACTTGTTACCAGAGATTCAGCCCACCGTACATGTGTTCAGGGCGGGCCGTTGGAAGCAGAAAGGAAACTATGACACGTTTAGAACCCCTTATGGAGAAGAATTTTCTGGAATACGCAAGCTACGTCATCGTGGATCGTGCGATTCCGGATATTAGAGACGGGTTCAAACCTGTGCAAAGGCGCATTCTTACCACTTTATTCAACATGGATGACGGCAAGTTTCACAAAGTAGCCAATGTGATCGGCGAAACCATGAAACTCCATCCGCACGGCGATATGTCCATCGGCGATGCGCTGGTAGTATTGGCCAACAAAGAATATTTCATCGAAAAACAGGGGAATTTCGGCAACATCATAACCGGCCATTCGGCAGCAGCTGCTCGATATATAGAATGTCGTCTCACTGAGTTAGCAAAGGAAACTCTATTTTCAGAAGCAGTTACTCAATATCAGCTGAGTTACGACGGACGACGTCAAGAGCCGATTCTTCTGCCGGTAAAACTTCCTATTATATTAATGCTGGGAACAGAAGGCATTGCAGTGGGTATGGCCACCAAAATTCTTCCCTACAACTTCAAGGAGTTGCTCGAAGCTCAAATATCCATTTTAAAATATGAATCATTTCAACTGGCTCCGGATTTTCCGTGCGGGGGCCTTGTTGATATTAGTGAGTATGAAGACGGAAAAGGAAAGGTAAGAGCCAGAGCCAGAATCGAATCCAAAGACGAAAAGACTGTTGTTATTAGAGAAATTCCCTTCGGCACCACCACTGAAAGCTTGATTGCTTCAATAGAATCGGCTGCTCAAAAGGGCAAAGTTAAAATTGCCTCAATTGATGATTTCACTACAGACAAAGTAGAAATCGAAATCGGTCTTCCAAGAGGATGCTATGCCGAAGAGGTTATTCCCCAACTATATGCTTACACTGATTGCCAGGTGTCTATCTCTTCTAATATTGTCGTAATAAAAGACAAACATCCTGTACAGCTGACAGCAACAGAAGCTTTGCAGTATCTGACCGAAAAATTGAGAGAGCAGATCTGCCAAGAACTTGAATATGAAATGTCAAAGCTCAGGGATAAGAAATATTGGTTGACCCTAGAGCGTGTATTTATCGAAGAAAAAGTTTACAAACGAATAGAAACCGCCGCTACAGCAGAAGATGTAAAACTTGAAGTTTATGAGGGATTACGGCCGTTCTTTCCGCAGTTCGACCGGACTGTAGATGATGAAGATATTAAAAAACTGTTAGAAATTCCTATCAGAAAGATCTCTGCCTTTGACATCGAAAAAAACCGACGCGATATCGAGGATTTGGAGCTGGATATTAAAAAGGTTGAGAGCAAGCTTAAACACCTGACAAAAACGACGATCAAATACCTGGAAGGTCTTGTCAATAAATACGGCAACAAATATCCTCGCCGAACCGAAGTAAAAAGTTTTGAGACAGTTGATATTAAAGCAGTAGCTCGGCAAACCATAAAGGTCGGTTTTGAAGCCGAAACCGGCTTTTTCGGCAGTCAGGTTAAAGGAGCGGACTATCAAGCTACGGTAAGTGAATATGATAGATTTTTAATTATTTGCGAAGACGGATCATTTCGCATTATTGCGCCGGAAGCAAAAGTTCTCGTTCCCGGAAAAGTTATTTACATGGAAATTTTCGATCAAGAAAACGGCGCAAATTTTACCGTTATCTATCGCGATAAGGGCAAAATTGCATATGTAAAGAAGATTCACATAAAGCGCTTTATCCGTGACAGAGAATATGAGCTGATCAAAGACAAAGCCGGAAAGGTTGATTATTTGCTGGCCGGACATCTGGACAATCCGGTTACACTTAAATTTGCACCTGCCAAAAGACAAAGAGTATCTGAGACGATTTTTGATTTAAGCGGCGTTGAAGTTATAGGAACAACCGGAAGAGGATCCCGAATGGCCCCAAAACCCGTATCAAAAATTGTTCTTCAAAAAATGACCGATATGCCGCCGCCTATCTCGGCAAGGGTATCCGAGCCTCCGGCCGCACCTGCGGATACAACAAACCGTACATCTGATGCCGAAAAGAAAGACAAAAAGAAACCGCCCACCGGAGGAGGCGAACAGTTCTCCTTGTTTTAACGGGACTAATAGGCAATCAAAAGTTCAACCGATTTAATACAAAAATCGAACGGAACTGGACCGTACACGGTTCTTGAAGCCTGAAACTGGAAAGCCGTTACCTTTGATACATCAAGGTCAGGTTCTCCTTCGGAAATCAGTGCATCTTTAAAAAAATAGTCGGCAGGCCCTGAAAACTCTACAGGAACATAAGCCGGATGATCTGTTGACGGAACTTGAAATAACAACGTGAAGGGTATGGGCATTGTTCCTGTAACCTCAAAAGAAATACCCAATAACCGCTGTTCCAAATCGGCTGTAAACAAACAGCTTCCTGCCGGATTGGTTTTATAGTACGGATCAATGTCCGGACCGTTATTGCAAAAATTAAAGCCTCCTCCTGCATACGGATAAGGCACAGACTCTGTCGGCTCTATGATTTCACCTTTAATACAAACCCCTCCTTGTCCGTCGCTAGAAACTGATGATACGCTGGAAAGATCTGAATAGTAGTACCATTGACCTTGCAAACCCAAAGGATTGTCGCCGGCTGAAATCCAAATAAACGTTTCACCTGCCTCAGCATAAGAAAAAAACGGCATTCGAAAGAAATCAATTCTGTCGCTGTCCGAAACCTCTGATTCAAAAACCTCTGATTCCCCCAAATCATATGTCGATTGAATCTCTCCGATTTGCTCCAATCTCGTACATTGAAAAGAAATTACTGAGAGGAAAAGAATCGAGATTATATACCGATGCAAGAAATTCATTAAACCAGTATAGCCTATTTGTTTTGTATTTCGCTAATTCGTTTTGCAGCAGATTCTGCGGCCGGATATTGCGGAAACTCTCTAACCAGTTTCTCCAAGGTTTGTTTTTCTTGGTCGATCCGTCCTAGCATTCTAAGGGCCGATGACTTTCCGTGAAGCGCTTCTACCTCTAGAGGACCGGCATTTTCCAAATACCTATCAAAATAAACAAGCGCTTTCTCAGGCCGATTCATGTGTTTAAGTTCCAATCGACCGAGAGAAACTAACGCGGTTCCGGCATCTTTGGTATCGGGATAAAGAGTTATCAAGGTTTCTAAGGCAGCTACTGACTCTTCATAGCGTCCGTTTTTCCTAGAAGCGCGAGCCTCTTCAATCAGCTCCTCAGCTGAAGGTTTATCAACACTTCGGTGAGATTTGTTTTTCTGCACATCAACTGTTGTCTTCAAACTCGAATCAGATATTTGCTGATTATCATCATCTTCTCTGCCATTGCATGCCGCATTATCCAACTCAGAAAACACCTTACCGCCGTCAACACAGCCGATCCATTTCAGGCGTTCTTGAACCTCAATCTCTTTTTTCCCTGCCCATTTAATATCTATATCAGAAGAAGAAATACTAGCTTTCTGACCTTTCATCAAAAACGATTCTCTCTCGTTTTCATCAATCAACTTAACGCTACCCTTGTGAAGATAAACAGTTGTGCCGTCATGATTGACAACTACCGTAAAAAGAGTACCCGTCACTGCAATCTTTGCCCAAGCAGTTGTTACAACAAATTGTTGTCTCTTTTGTTTTGGATCAACTGAAAAGAGCGCTGTTCCGTGTTTGATTTCCACATGTGAATTCGCTTCATCTTTATACAATGTTCTAACTGACGTATTCTCAGCCAGACCGACCGCCACACCTCTTGGAAGTTCAAAGGCTGCTCTTCCCTCCCCTGTTTCAATCCAGCGATTTGACGGAACTCCTGCCCCTAAGGTTACCCTCTCTTCAAGATCAGGCTCGTATTGCTTTTCAGGGTCGATAATTACAGCGGCAACCTCCCCCTTTAGCAGTGTAAACCGACTTGCCGGAATCTGCTCCACAGCGATATTAGTAGAAATAGAAAGCTTTGACTGAGGATAATCCGATGTCACCGGCAGCACAGTAGACTCTTCCTTCAGATTGAAATGCAGCACTCCGACCAACGCACCTACCATGAGCAACAGCACTGCTGCCGCTGCAAAATATGATGCCTTTCCTATAAACCGTGCATCAGATTTCTTCAATTTCCGACGGCGTTCCAATACAGCTTCAACGGTTCTTCGTCTGGTAAGCTCGTCAACCGGTTCGTGAATTGCTTGGACGTGATAATCTGCAGACATCATCTCAAGAGCGATATCTACAGTTTCTTTTGATTCTTTATCGCTCAACCTCATCATTTTAACCCCGACTCCTTCTTCAGCCAGCCTTCGAAGGCCGGGTTTCGCTCAATGATTTTTTTCAGTCTATTTCTTCCTGTCATTATTCGATGTCGAACAGTCTCTTCAGGAGCATCTACTATCTGAGATATTTCTTTTATGCTTAGTTCATTAACAAATCTCAATCTAACCGCAATCTGTTGTTTTATAGGAAGTTTAGAAACCAACGCATTGAGGTGAAAACGAAGCTGTTGATTGGATGTAAACTCCTCCGCTTTGGGTTGTTCAGGTTCGCTACGAGGGAAGAAAAACATTAATCCTGCGCGTCGACGTTGTTTCTTTACAGTTTTCATGGCTACTCTAAGCGCAATTTTGCGCGTCCAAGTCTCAATCGAGCAATCACCTCGATAATGAACCATTGAATCCAATATTTCGATTAGAGCTTCCTGTACAATATCATCGGCATAAGTTCGACTGTTCACTGCATAGGAAATGGTGGAAACCACCAGATCGAAAACCTGCTGAATAAGCCGTCGTTCCGCAGACGGATCATGTCTAGCGCAAGCCGAAGCCAAAGCAGTATCGGCTTCTCGATTAGGACTATTTAACGGGGAGTCTGCTTTAGATTGTTGCATAGGCAATGTCATCAACTGCTTAGTGCTACTGAGAAATACAAATCGGTTATAAAAAATAACATTAACTGCAAAATGATTTAAATTACCTGCCGGCCGTATTAAACAAGATGTCTAACTTAACCAATATGGAGAGTTTTTTTCCTACTAAAGTATTACTACAAAGCAAGCAATGTTGGTTTGAATTCTAAAATTGGATTGTACGGGATTTCTTTCAGCATGAAAGATTTTCATCGAATATTGTTGTCCCGGAATCATGCCGAGCTCGTTTTCATCGTTGAATTCATCAATATCTACTGAATCTTCTACCGGAGCATGGATTCCGCCGACATCCAGAGCAAGTCTGTTGTTAATAAAAACCCAGAGGTCATCATCTCCCCTAAAAGTAAAAACCTGACCGGATTCATACATAAAATTCATTTCCAGCTCTGTGGTAAAAAGCCAATTATGGGTTGAATACCTTTCAATATCATTACCGAATCCTCCGCCTATTTCATCCATCGGAAAGTACTCAGAGTTGTCATACTCATAGTTTCCCTCTCCCAAATCTGTAAGCGGAATCGAATAGGCAAATTCCATATTAACACCGTCTATTGTTCGATACCATTCTGCAATATTGTCAGAATGCATTTCACCTGAGGCACTGACCGGTTTTCCTTCAGCATCAAGCTCAGGTTCCACCATTCCCAATGTAGCAGTAGTAATTCCGGGATGATAAAAATCAGGGTGACCGTTTGGAAAGTCCCGAACAACTACATTTAGTACAGAACCGCAGCTCGGAGGGTCTGTTTCTGTATTTTCGTCGGTAGATACTCCCCCATCTTCATCAAACAAAGAGTCAGTGTCGATATCGCCATCTGTATCTGTATCTGTGTCTGTATCAGTATCTGAATCTGTATCGGTGTCTGTATCAGTATCTACATCTGTATCTGAATCTGTGTCAGCATCAGTATCCGTATCTGAATCCGTATCCGTATCCGAGTCGGAATCCGTATCCGTGTCTGAATCCGCATCCGTATCCGTATCTGAATCCGAGTCGGAATCTGTATCAGTATCTACATCGGTATCAGAATCAACATCAGTATCCGAATCTGTGTCTGTATCGGTATCGGCATCCGAGTCGGCATCTGCATCAGCATCGCTGTTGACATAGGTTTCTTTTTCGCCGGATTCCCCGCATGCTGTCATCAAGGAAAAAATCGATGCAATCACTGAGATCATTACTATGTTTTTTGCCAGAGTATTCATTTTCATACCTTTCAGCAAATTAGATTTCGAAAACGACAATATGCTCTATTATCATATTATCATTCCTTTATTGAGTTTAACTTTTATTAAAAACGGCTCAACAATAAACTTTTTTATTTAATAGAAATGATTTTACAATATATTAGTAACACCGTGACATTCATCAAACAAAAAAAGATTAATTTTTAACGCCTAAATTTTTAAAAAGAAAAGCGAGTATTTCAGCAGATTCCTCAAGCCGCTGCATGTAGGGAATGTTTTTTCCGTTGCCGGCAGTTGGAAGGGATTTGATTAATACCGGCGAACTTCCGGAGTTCTCAGCCTGAAGACGTGCTGCCATTTTCATTGAGTGCCAAGAAACAATTTTTCGATCATTTGAACCGGCAATGAAAAGGACAGGAGGGAATGCTGTTTTTTGAGGAATTTGGTGGTAGGGAGAATAGGCAATCATAGCGCGATATTGATCTTCTTCTGAATTCTTTCCGAACTCCTCTACAGAAGCTTCACCCGCCGGAGTATACTCATGCCTCATCATATCAAATATACCGGATTCGGCTACAATTGCCCCGAATGCTCCAGGATGCTTTACAAGCATCGCAGCTGTAACAGTTGCACTGTGCTCCTTGCCGCGAACGGCAAGCTTGGACTTGCCGGTATATTTTTGATCAATCAAGTATTTTGCGCATGCATAGAAATCATATATAGATTTCTTTTTGTGAGTAAGGCGTCCTGCAACATGCCAGGCTTCCCCGAATTCTCCTCCCCCTCTAACCGATGCTGACGCAATAATACCTCCGTTATCGATCCACATCTTATGAAATGTAGTAAAATTTGGCACAGGAATCCTGCCGAAGCCTTGAGCTCCTATCAATAAAGTCGGAGTGTTAGCATTTTGCACAAGCGTGCCTTTATAAATAAGAGCAAGAGGCAGCTTTGCACCGTCTGATGCTGTAGCCTCAACTCGCGTTACATTGATATCACTTGTGTCTATTCCTACGGTTGACAGCCCGGTCTTAACCAATGATCCTTTTCCCAATTGTCCGTTATATCGATACCACGAATCAAATCCGTTTAGAGAAGTAACAGAAAGGAGGACTTCCTCACGCTCCATTAACAACTTGAGGTCACCTACCGCCGAATTAGAAATTGAAATGGTGTCATCCTGTTTTCCGTCATGAGAAAAAACCCTCAGCTCGTAATTACCTGAAGCTGTCAAATAAGGAATATATAGTCTGGTTTGAGTTACCAGCATGGAGTGTTTTCCAAAAACTCCGCTGATTATAGTATCGTTAGTCTCGGGAATAATCCTTTTGGCCTGTGCTATCGAAATCTTGGGCGAAGACCAAAACAATACTTTGCCGCGCTTGGAATCCTCACGAGTTATTACAAACATTCCTCCGGCGGAGGCAAAAACTATTTCCACAATTTTATCATTAAAATCGGATAGTTGTTGCCAGTCACCTTCGGGAGTTCTCAAAAAATGAGCAAATCTTTGGGATTCTCCTCTCTGAACTGTGGCAATTACTCTTCCGGAGCGAAGCTCAGCTTCCAAACTAATGCGATCCGTTCGATCGAAGCCGTTTCCGAGTTCTTGTCTATCTCGTTCTGAAGAATCTTTTAATTCATGATAGTAAATCTTTTGATTAACAACACCGTCCTCCTCATCATCACCGGGATATTGTGTATAATAAAACCCTTTGCTATCCGGTGTCCAAACCAAAGAACCGCCTCCAAGCGCTCGGTGTACATTACGGATAACATTGCTATTTCTAGGATACGGTTCACTTCCAGGCTGCAAAACTTGCTCTGCTGTGCTCTTTTTTCCTTTTTTCTTAGGAGCTTTATACAAATTGTAGATATACAAATCACCAAATTCTGAATCATTTTTAGACATTGAAACAGCTATTTGATTTCCGTCGGGAGAAGGAACAAACCAATCCACCGCCAACTGCCCGGTCGGATCAACAATATTTGGGTCTACCAAAACTTCTTCTTTTTCGGGATGTTCCCACGACGGCATAGCAACAATAAACGGTTGGTTTTTGGGAGGACTTGTTTTTAACGCAAACAATCGATTCTTTGCCCATGCAGGATTGGAATATCTAGGAGACAATTGTTTTTCCAGCTCAATAAGACCTGCACGCACCCGTTCGGTTAGCTCGTTTGTTGTAAAATAAGATTTGTATTTGGAGTTTTGATTTTCAATCCATTCTTCGGCTTTGGAAGCCGTTCTCTCTTCGAGCCATCTATAAGGGTCCGATACTCTATCACCGTGGTAGAAATCTACTACCGTATCTGGATCCGGAGTTTTTGAGGAAACATTTGTTGTAACAATCGCACACGAAGAACATAAAGCAGCAAAAAATAAAAAGTATACCTTCATACTCTCCTCCACAAACAATCTGCCTTCTTTAACAGATTTATTATTTTAAGTAAAAGCCTCGTACAATGATCAACCTTACAAGCTAACCCAAAGCACCATGACAGTATACTAACCGAACATAAATGGGTCATATGATCGCAATATAGCAGACAAAATTGAGCTCAAAAAACAACAAATTATTGGTAAGAAGTAACCAACCTGTGTAAATTTCGAGCAACCATAAAGCGTTAATACCGCAATAATTTAGGTGCCTTACATTGACACTGACCAATGTACCCGTACTGTCTTTTTGAGCAAACGCAATTAGTAACATTCCGTAGTTGTTACTTGGAAGGTTCACTGTAGATGCGTTTGCTATTGTCGAAAGAAGCATCTTAACGATGATGCAGTAGTTTTTGTTAAAGGGCGGTCGGTTGTTCTGAATTGACCATTTCAAATGAAGCACGAGCCAAAATCTTATTGTTGCTATCTCTTATAATAACCTGCCAAATTCCTGAAGCGGTATTTACATAGCCGTTATATGCAAAAGTACGCCAAGTTTTTCTATTGACTACCGAAAGGGAAACACTATTGCCCTCTTTCGTTGACCCCGGCCTTATCCATCCTACTGTCAGCTCTGTTGATACTTCTTGAGGATTGTCAAAATCAAGAATTATATAAACACGTCTGTTATCTTGCTGAAAAACATAGCCTGGATCCAGAACCTCTCGTGTACCTTTTTCTGTTTTTTCATATCCTCTGGCCAGAATAAGTTTGGTTATTTTAAGTCCTTCTTGCTCCAAAATGAAGGGCGTTCCTAGCGGAGGCTGACTGTCAGCAGAAACATCTGCTACCAAGATTTTGGGAATGTTTTCTTCAGATTCGTTTTCTTCAGCTTTGGGCTCTTTATCTGCTGTGTTAACCTTCTCAGGTGCTGCAGGCGAGTTAGTCTGTGTAGAAACAGCGACGAAGCCGTCATCAGAAGCAGCTGATGACCGGCTTGATTTTCCGCAACCAAAAGCAGACGCCCCATATAAGAAAATCACGAACGGCATTATTCGCATCACAACCCCCTTGGAATAACATACGGCTAAACCGTATTTTTTCTTCCGGATATCACGAATATTTCAGAGAGTCATATAGAAAAGATAATATCATTCGCATAATAGAAACGTTTAGTCTTGTTTTTACATAGTTCGAGGATATAAAACATCTAGTCTAAGGACAACGGGAAAGACATACTCGATTTTCCTGTGACCGCAAAGAAAGGACGGGCGACGTGAGAAAAATACCGCTTAGAAGCGCAACTAACACTGAAGGCCGACGAATGGCCGGTGCCAGAAGTCTTTTTAGGGCTTCGGGAATGCAGGAATCCCATTTTGGAAAACCGATTATTGCGGTTGTAAACTCTTTTACACAATTTGTACCTGGGCATACCCATCTTCACGAAATAGGCCAGTATGTAAAGAAAATCATAGAGGCAAAAGGATGCTTTGCTGCGGAGTTTAATACCATAGCCATTGATGACGGCATCGCTATGGGTCATGACGGTATGTTGTATTCTCTTCCCTCAAGAGAGATTATTGCTGACAGTGTTGAGTATATGGTTAACGCCCATTGCGCCGATGCAATGATATGCATTACCAATTGCGACAAGATTACTCCTGGAATGCTGATGGCATCGATGAGACTTAACATTCCTACTATTATTGTATCCGGCGGTCCGATGGAAGCGGGTAAAGTCGGTTCAAAAAAGTTTGACCTTATTGACGCAATGGTAATGGCTGCTGACAACACAGTGAGCGATGATGAGTTAAAGGCAGTTGAACACAATGCCTGTCCCACTTGCGGTTCGTGCTCAGGAATGTTTACAGCAAACTCCATGAACTGTTTGAGCGAAGCTCTTGGAATGGCTTTGCCGGGCAACGGAACAGTGGTAGCCACACATCAAACCAGGCGAAAGCTGTTTGAAAAAGCAGCAGCTCGCATAGTTGAAGCTGCAAATGCATATTACGACAACGGAGACATCTCAGTATTGCCAAGGTCTATAGCAACAAAAGAAGCTTTCATGAACGCTATGACCTTAGACATAGCAATGGGCGGCTCAACCAATACCGTTCTTCATATCTTGGCTATTGCGCGAGAAGCAGAGGCGGATTTTACTATGCAGGATATTGACAGACTATCGCGCAAAGTGCCTGTGCTTTGTAAGGTCGCTCCCAGTTCCGCCTACCATCTCGAAGATGTTAATCGAGCCGGAGGCATTCACGGCATTTTGGGAGAACTCGACCGTTGCGGCTTATTGTCGACAAACGTTAAACGCATTGACGGTCTTTCTTTAAAAGATGCTTTAGACCAATTTGACATTGTAAGAGAAACCGCAACCGAAGAAGCTCTAGAGCTTTATAAGAGCGCCCCCGGAGGTGTTAAGAATATTCTTATGGCATCTCACAACGCGGTTTATGAACAAATTGACAACGACCGCGAAAAAGGTTGCATTAGAAATTCGGCAAATGCTTACAGTCCCGACGGCGGTCTTGCAGTACTGTTCGGTAATATTGCTGAACTCGGATGTGTTGTCAAAACAGCCGGAGTAGATGAGTCTATCTTGTTTTTTTCGGGACCTGCCAAGGTATTTCATTCGCAGGATGCCGCTTGCGAAGGAATTCTCAACGGCTCAGTTAAAGCCGGCGATATAGTAGTAATAATTTTTGAGGGGCCCAAGGGAGGTCCCGGCATGCAAGAAATGCTTTATCCTACGTCCTATATCAAGTCTATGAAGTTAGGCAAAGCCTGCGCTCTAATTACTGACGGACGTTTTTCCGGAGGAACCTCAGGACTATCAATCGGTCATGTTTCACCTGAAGCGGCAGCAGGAGGAGCAATCGGTTTGGTTAGAGACGGAGATATAATTGATATTGATATTCCCAATAGAGCAATCAATATACGTTTGTCACACGATATGCTGGAAGCCAGACGTAAAGAAGAATCGGCCAAAGGCGACAAGGCTTTCAAGCCTGTCAGAAATCGAGTTATCCCCAAATCTCTTAAAGCCTATGCACAAAACGTTTCATCCGCAGACAAGGGTGCTGTCAGGCTTATCGACTAGTCGCAATATGATCAAGTTTGGTTTTAAGTGCCCAAATGAAGCATCAATCATTCTGTTTTCCAGATAATAAGATAACCGCCTCCGGCAGCTGCAATCTTGGAACCTCCGGACGAAACAGAGGCTATCCATTCTGAAGAAACCGTCGAAGCGGTCAGAAACGGCAGTGAACTTCCGTCTCGCTTAATACGAAACAGACCTTTCTTTGTTGAACAGACAATTATTTTTTGAGAGGGAATCCACTCAATTCGTCCTGTACATTTGGAGGTATCTGTTCCTGCGACAGGTTCTAATGAAGACCTGTCTTCTAAAGACGCAGACAAAAGCCCGCGGGTTTCGTGTGCTGAAAACAAGGTTTTTCCCGGATCATCAAGCGCGATATAAACTATTGTACGACCTTCTACTTCCAATTGACGAATTAACTTGCGCGTCTTTACTGACCAGACACGAACTATTGATTTTTCATTTGCGTAGTCTAGCGTTGCTATAACTTTTCCGTTTCCCGAAGCTGTAATAGAGGATATCGAACCTCCTCTATTTCCTGAAAAAATACGTCTTGCAATAGTTCCGTCCGCCAAATACCACAGTGTTACCTCTCCGCTTTGGCCGCCGACAGCAGCAATGCGACCGGGAGGAATGACCGCAGCAGTAATTCCGGACGAGAATACTGCCTTATGACGTTCTCCGCTGCGTGCATCAAAACGGTGGAGAACACCTTTTCCGGAAAGTGCGGTTACCCAACGTCCGTCAGAAGAGAATGCTGTCTCAACTGCGCCGCCGGTTTTTTTAGAAAACAATGCAGACCAAAGTAGTTTGGGACGATGTCTCACATCATATACTTCCAAACGCGGACTTAGTCCTCCAAATGCTAAAGAGAGCATGCTGCCGTCAGGACTCATTGATAATGCACGAGTTTCGAGTCCGATTTCTGAGGTGCAACTGGGCTCTGACAATGCTATATTGTCGGTACATTGAAGCTTGTTTTCTCCAAAAGAGCGTCCTGCAAGTCTCTTTCTATCAACAATAGAAATAAGTTGGACATCTACGACGCGAGCTGAAAAATGCGGATTAGGTTCAAATCTTTGACCTTGAGCCTGAATAGTCCAACGTATCTTAAATCCGCGATCAAGAATATCATCAGTTAGATTTGAAACAGGTAGAAGCGACACGGTCTCACTATCTATGAGCAAATTCATGTCTGCAATTTTAGGCCACTCAACACGATTAGGATGTAAATCTAATACGGGCGGTGATGCTGACAGAATCGCATCCAAACAAAATACCGCTTCATCTCCGGTTGTTTCGTATACAAATCTGCGATCAGAAAACTCTGCAGGAGATAAGAATGCTTCCAATACTGATTCAGAAAGGACCTTTGAATCTGTTACAAGCGGTTCTGTTTTAAGCTGAGATTCTCTTGTCAAAGAATCAGCTTTTATATTTGAGTGAAAACAAATAATTATAAAAATCGCTCGAAAAGCAAAAATAGCAAGTGCTTTGGTACTACCTAAACAATTCAATCTTCATTCCGTTTGTCAAAAAAACGCGGGTCAGGTCCTGGATCCGTATCCAGTGATGACAATCTCGATGTTTCACCGTTATAAGTGAAAGACAAATCGTCAGAGTTGTTCTGAGCCTCCAATGGAGGCTTGGTTACTTCCAACACAACCCCGACTTCAAGCGCCTCCTCTTGTGCCAGTATCTGTTCGGTAACTCGCAAATATAGTTCAGCCGCTGTATTGTCGGGATCCGCTTCTAAAACAGCCTTCCATTCGCTTTTGGCTAACTCTTGATTGTTAAGAGCCAAATAAGTTACCCCCAATGATATTCTTGCGGGCAAGTAATTAGGCCTAGAAATCTTTGCTTTTTCCAATTCATCACAGGCTTCTTCAAGCCGGCCTACATCGCGTAAAATTTGTCCGAGTTTGGTTCGAATATCAGCAAAATCCGGACACAATTCCAAAGCACAATGATATTGCTCAATAGCTTTAAAAGGATCACCCGCATCTATATAAGCTTTGGCGAGATGAGCATGCATATTGGCTATTTTTCCTCTCGCAAAAGGTTCTATTTTGTCGGGTTTTGCCTCTTTTATATCTGATATATGCCTATAAAGTGCCTTGGATTTTCCATACTGACCCAGTTCGTTGTAGGTTACCGCCAAATTCAATGCTGCTTCCACATAATATGGGTTTGCGGTCAAGGCTTGTTCAAAAAGACTCTCCGCCATAGCAAGCCGTCCTTGCCCATGATAGATTACCCCAAGCATATTCATTACATCCGGAAATCGTATTCCCGCATCCATAACCTTTATAAGATATGCCTCTGCTTTGTCATATTCCTTGGCAGCGTAATGTTCGCGACCTTTCTTAAGCTTGAGGACTATATCTTTATCCATAGTAAGCTCAGCCTCCCTTTCTCTTAAGCATCATCAAATACTCCGATGCACGCTTGCTTTGATAATGAGAGGGATAGAACGATATTATCTCTTCAAGAACCTTGACAGCATCTTGATTTCTATCAAGTTTCAAATAAGTCATTGCCTGCAAAAACATTGCGTCAGGAACAATAGAGGATTCTTTAAAATTCTCACGTACTTTTTCCAAACGCACAGCAGCAGCCAATCGATCACCTCGATCCAGATAGAATTCAGCCACATATAACTCATGTTTAACCAAGGCATCTACTACTCTGCTTAGAAGACGTGATGCTTTATCTTGCCACTTACTTTTTGGATATTTTGCAATAAACTGCGAAAGAGCATATCTGGCATCACGAGCGGCGGACTGATCTCTCTCGTGAGATGCAGGAAGAATAAATATATTAGAGGGTATTTGTTTTACAAAACACTCACCTCGACGAAAAGCTGCATAGTCCGCCTGCTCATGCGTGGGATGCATAGTAATAAATTGTTCATAAGAAATGGCGGCAGCAGCATGGTTATCTTGTATAAATTGGCAATCCGCAATGCGAAGCGATGCGTCTACGGCGTAACGGCTGTAGGGAAATTTTCGGCGAACATCTTGAAACTTAGGTTCGGCCGAAACGCAATCTCGATCGTCAAAATCGTCCATTGCCTCCAAAAATAATAATTCTGCAGAACGAGAGTAGTCCAGGAGCGAGTCGGTATCTTGCGTAAGACAAGCCGGTAGTGTCACAGCAAATTGAGCAATAATAATACTATAAAGGATCGTTATGTTAAGAGATTGTCGCATACTAAAAAAATACTCCTTACCGGTTGCACGGCAACTGCCGAAATCGAGTTTCCATAATAAACAATATCTGAATATAATTTCAATGGTTTTGGAGGGTTGAATTTTTTTTAAAAAAGTCTACTATTGGAAATTGTGAATTGCAGTTGGAAAAACAGCAGCTTGGCTTTTAAATAATACTTTGAATCCAATGTTTTTGTTACCAGGTTGTTCATCGGCCTTTGTAGTGCTAAACTGTTGTTATTATAGAAACGCCTAATAAAAACAGGCGAAATCGTTTAAGGAAATTACAAATGGTCGAAGAAAAAAACCCGAAACTGTCAGAAGCGGGTCTTGAATTTCAAACCGAGCGAGATGATTTTGTTGAGACTTTTTTTAGAAAAGGTGCAGAATTTACCTCATCACTTCTTCATGAACTGGAAGTTACCAAAAAAGAATTAGACAGACTACGAGTTGAAAATGCTGAGCTTAGGCATCATTTGGCCTCAGAAGAGGCCATTCGTGAATTATTAGAAAAAATAGATAATTTAGAGGAAGAAAAAAAGCGTCTCACTATGGATGTAAAATGGGAATCGAAAAAGATTGAAGACTATGCAGAAAAGTATGCAGAGGTAGAAAAAGAACTGGATACCATGGCTAATTTATATGTTGTTTTATCTCAGCTACACAGCACCTTCGACCCCAAACAAATGCTAGGCGTGATAGAACAATTGCTCGCTCAGTTTATCGGTGCAGGCAGTTTTATTATATATCTTAGACGAGAAACGAACGGCAATAAAACCCTAGAGCCTGTGCATGCATACCATTGTACTCCTTCAGAAAATTCTGTTCCATGGGGAGAAGGTCCGGTGGGAGAGTCAGCAGCTGCACAAATAAGACTTTTGGGTGATCAAAACGCTAAGACACAACAAATGCCCCTGGCCTGCATACCGATGGTATTAGGAAGAGAAACAGTAGGCGTTATTGCAATTTTGAGCTTTTTTGAACAAAAAACAAAATTCGAGGAGATTGACTTTGAATTTTTCAAATTATTGGCTACTCACTCGGCATCCGCAATTGTTACTGCGGGCCTTATGGCAAATGCAAACAGCCTCGGAGAAGGGCTTTTACAATACAGTTACTTACACTAAAAAGGATATCCGCTATGGCTGAATACTCATGTCTGATTGTTGAAGACTCTCCTATGATGCGCCAGCTTTTGGTATTTGCAATGTCAAGAGTAAAAAATATGGCTATTACAGAAGCAGATGACGGTGTCGAAGCACTAAAAATGCTGGCCGGTGCAAAATTTGATATCGTAATAACAGATATAAATATGCCGATTATGGACGGTCTTAAACTGGTTAAAAGAATCCGTTCTGACGCTGTGCACAGCAATGTCCCGATCGTCATAATAACTACAGAAGGAGCAGAAGAAGATAGGCAGCGAGCTCTACAATTGGGGGCCAATGCCTATATTACAAAGCCGATTCAAGCTCCTCAGGTTATTTCAAAAGTAAAAGAGCTGCTAAATATCAGTTGAGTGCATTTTGTAATTGCTTCAAACCGCCCACTTTTAGTTTTTTACCCCCACATAATTAAATGCGAATTATTTTTAAAATCAGAGGAGGTTTTCCTGATGAGAAGTTCGATTGTTCAATTTATTTTTCTCTCAATATCCGCTTTTCTTTTCTTTGCATGCGCCACAATAGATCTCTCTGATAAAATAGATAGCGAATCTGATAGTTTTGATACTGGTGACATTGATACTGATGTTGATTCTGATACTGATTCAGATGCCGATAGTGATAGTGATAGTGACACCGATACTGACACTGATACTGACACCGATACTGACACCGATACTGACACCGA
>CAYWLQ010000110.1:0-19873 GCA_964458775.1 uncultured Myxococcales bacterium
AACTTCAATTCTACCTTTATACATAATAACATCATTAAGACCCGGTATTGTCCTTGGATTGACACCTGCGGCCCATATGACCGTGCTTGTCGGTATCGTCATTCCGTCTTTGGTTGTTAAAAGCTTTCCGTCATATTGTTGTACGCAGGTATTCAGAAAAACTATGACACCCATTTTTTTTAGGTATTCTAATGAAACCTCTCCGGATTTTACCGACATCGCATTTAACAATCGTTCTGTGCTTTCTATAAGACTAATAGAAACTCTGTCAGTTGACAGATCCGGATAGTCTTTGGGCAAAATATGGCGTTTGAGTTCGGCCAGCGCTCCGGCAAGTTCTACACCGGTGGGGCCGCCGCCAACGATAACAAAATTTAGGAGTGATTGCTTTTTACTACTGCCCTTTTCATAAAGGGCCGATTCAAAACACATAAAAATATGATTTCTAAGCGTTGTCGCGTCGGTCATCTCCTTGAGGGGAAAAGCATTTTTTTGTAAATCACTGTTCCCTAAAAAATTTGTTTCTGCACCCATTGCAATAATTAAATGATCATAAGAAAGAGAACCTTGATTCGTAAAAACAATTTTCTTTTCAATATCCGCACCTTCAACCGTTGCCATTCTAAAGTGAAAATCTTTTTTATAAGAAAGGATCTTGCGAATTGGGCTGCAAATAGAGTCAGGCTCCAAACCGGCTGCAGCCACCTGATACAACAAAGGTTGAAAAGTATGAAAATTGTTTTTATCTATAAGAACAGTCTGATAATGCTCAGAACTAAGCTTTGCAGCTGCGCTTAAACCGCCAAAACCGCCTCCAAGAATAACAACCCGTTCTTTTTTGTTCTTAGGGAGATCGATTTGCATCATTTTTCTCCGTTCTTATTGCACGAACTATTTTCCGTGCTCTGAATGAAGAATAACCGGCTGACGGCACTGATCAAGAAACGGCAGACAAAACTTACCTTTTTTGAAAACAAAAAACGAGAAAAACAACTCACAAAGTTGCACACTGTTTATTCTTGACTTATTTGTCCAGTATTAACCTTTGAAAAAAAGGAAAAATTCACATGAGAAGAAAAGAAAAAACAAAACGAATGAGTTATTCAGAAACACAGGCAAATCAACAAAAATCGCATTGCGGCGCCGTATGTGAAGTTCTAGATGGAACAATATGTTCTGTATGCGAAGAATATTCTCGTTTTTTTATGAACTCAAATTTCAAACTGGTCAGCAAGGTACCAAATAGGTCTAACTAGACAGAAAGGTATACTATTATGGCAGGCAAGAAAAAAGCAATATTCGTTTGCCGAGATGTTCGTGTATCGGCGGACAACAAAGAAATAGTAAAGGGCGTATCCATTGAAGTGTACCCTGGAGAAATACATGCTTTAATGGGACCGAACGGGTCGGGAAAATCCACTTTAGCCGCAGCTTTAGCAGGCCATCCTTCTCTAGTTACGACAGGAGATATTTTTCTCCAAGGTGAACCTATCAAAGATCTGCCGGCTCATGAGCGTGCGAGAAAAGGCCTATTTCTCGGATTTCAATATCCGGTAGGCATTCCGGGAGTAACTGTTAATCGCTTTTTAAAAGCTTCAATGGAGGCCATTCAAAACCGCACCATAAGCCTAAAGGAGTATAAAAAGTCTCTTTCCCAAGCTTTCTTGGATTTAAATATTCCTGACGAATTTGCATCGCGATATATAAACGACGGTTTTTCCGGCGGCGAAAAAAAGCGCATGGAAATTCTTCAGATGTTACTTTTAAAACCCAAGATTGCCCTTTTGGATGAAATTGATTCGGGCTTGGATATTGATGCACTCAAACTGGTTGCCAAAGGCATTAACAAAGCAAAAGACCAAGGAATGGCGGTGTTACTGGTAACTCATTATCAAAGAATTCTTGACTATGTGACTCCAAATTACGTTCATGTTTTCAAAAACGGAACAATTGTCAAATCAGGCGGACCTGAGCAGGCCCTTCAGCTCGAAGCCGATGGATACGGATCAATCGATAGTCTGCGTTCTCATGAGAAAAGAGGTGTATGATGACAACAGGCACCGACATATTAGAGATAAATGCAAACTATGCTGAGCGTTACGGTTTTTCTTATCCTGATTCGTCGTTTGCAAAAACACCCAAGGGACTTAGTGAAGAAACTGTGTCATTCATATCTAATATAAAAAACGAGCCTGAGTGGATGAGAAAGTTTCGCCTGGACGCCTTGGGAATGTTCTTGGAAAAACCTATACCCAAGTGGGGTAATCAGGAAATATTGCAAAATATAAAATTTGAAGACATTCACTACTATGTAAGTCCAACCGAAAAGCAAGAACGCTCTTGGGATGACGTTCCTCCTGATATAAAAGCAACCTTCGATAGATTAGGCATTCCTCAGGCGGAAAGAAAATTTCTAGCCGGAGTATCAGCTCAATACGATTCTGAAGTTGTATATCATTCAGTCAAAGACACTTTGACAAAGCAAGGCGTGATATTTCTGGATATGGATTCAGGATTGAGGGAATATCCCGAAATTGTCAAACAGTACTTTGCGACGGTTATACCTCCTTCTGATAACAAATTTGCCGCTCTAAACAGCGCTGTTTGGTCCGGCGGATCTTTTGTCTATGTTCCGCCGAATACACATGTAACAGTACCTTTGCAGGCGTATTTTAGGATTAACGCCAAAAATATGGGCCAGTTTGAACGCACATTAATAATTGCAGATAAAGGTTCCAAGGTACACTATATCGAAGGCTGCACTGCTCCTACGTATTCGGCCGATTCTCTTCATTCAGCAGTGGTCGAACTAATCGCAATGGAAGGCGCTCATATTAGATATACTACAATTCAGAATTGGTCGGCTAATGTACTAAATCTTGTAACCAAAAGAGCCGTAGCCTACGAAGACGCGGCAGTGGAGTGGGTTGACGGCAATATTGGATCAAAGCTTACCATGAAATATCCGTGTGTGATTTTAAAAGGCAAAAGAGCTCACGGCGAGGTGCTTTCAATTGCCTATGCAGGGGAAAATCAACACCAGGACACCGGGGCCAAAATGATACACGCTGCTTCCGATACCACTTCGCGCATTATTTCAAAATCAATCTCCAAAGGAAAAGGGAGAGCCGGCTATCGCGGTCTTGTTAAAATTCATCCGGGAGCGGACAACTGCAAAACCCATGTGGAATGCGATGCTCTTTTATTGGATGACGTTTCAAGATCAGACACTTATCCGACAATGGAGGTAGACGGCAAACTGGTAACCGTTGAACATGAAGCGCGGGTATCAAAACTTGCCGATGAACAACTGTTTTATTTGCAAAGCAGAGGGATTGATATCGAAAACGCCAGACTCATGATTGTAAACGGCTTTATTGAACCGTTTGTAAAAGAGTTACCCATGGAGTATGCGGTGGAACTGAATCGTTTGATCGCTTTGGAAATGGAGGGATCAGTTGGCTGAAACAGTTAAAACTTCAATGCAGAAAAAGCCCGTTTTTTCGAAAAACGATATTTCAACCATAACCAAAGGCCGTCCTTTGACCAAAAGAGAGATGGACCTTAGAAACAAAGCGCTCGATTGTTATTTGAGTTATCCTGTTCCTGATAGGGTCAGCCACTTGTGGCGCTACAGCGATCCGTTTTGGTTTTTTCCCCAAAGCATACCTTCGAAAAAAGCAAAATCCCAAATCCTTTCGTTGTCAGTTTTGTCTTCCGGCAAACTCGAAAAAAAAGGTGTAGAAATCGTTCCGATAGAAAAATCAATGAGAGGAATGTTTTTATTTGGAAAAACTGTTTCGTTTGAACACGGAATATTTGAAGCTTTAAACGCCGCAATCTGGACAGAAGGAATCTTTATTAGAATTCCTCAAAACACCAATATCGAAGAGCCTATACAGGTAATATGCAGAGCGTCTGAAAATACACCTGCAACTCGCATTATCATCGAACTCGAACCGGGTGCATCTGCCAATGTGGTTGAGATTTTAGAAGGCGGAGGCGACGGATCTCGCGCAATATCGGTTTCAGAACTAATTATCGGACAAAATGCAACACTGAAACACGCATTGATACAACAATGGCATGAGGGAACAAACGGACATGTAACTGTTCGCGCTTCAGTGGGAAAAGATGCTGTTTTTCATCAAACGTCTTTAGCTTTGGGAGGTTCAAATTGCAAGTGTGATTTGGGTGCAGACCTTATGAATATAGGGGCCGAAAGCGAAATTGTGGGTGTAGCCTTTGCCGAAAAAAGACAAAACATGGCCTTTCATACAGTACATAGACATATTGCCAAAAATACTAGGTCAAAAATCAGTTTTAAGACTGCTCTTGCTCAAAAGGCACAATCCGCCTATACGGGGCTCATTTATATTGGATCAGATGCTTCACAAAGCGAAGCTTTTCAGGAGAGCCGAAGTCTCATGCTTTCTGACAAGGCTCGTGCGTATGCCGTACCTGATCTCGAAATTTTAACCAATGATGTTCAATGCAGCCATGCCGCAGCAGTCGCTCCTCTAAATGAAAAAGAACTCTTTTATTTGATGAGTCGAGGAATCTCACGAACCGATGCTGAAGCAATGCTGACCTCAGGCTTTTTCAGTGACGCTTTGTCAAAAATGCCTATTTCTGTAAGAGATAGAATTTTTCCAATTTTAGAACAACGTTTATCCTTCGCTAAGAATAGGGACAAGCAATGAGTCAAGAACGAATAATTATGCAAAAAGAGCTTGCCATAGGACAGCTTTTATCTGTGAAGGTTGCCGATGAGCTAATTCTTTTGGCACGGAATGAAAACGGAGAAATTTTTGCAGTGGAAGACAGTTGCAGTCATGAAGGAGGAGGATTTGAAGGAGGAACAATTAGCGATACCGTTCTTACCTGTCCTAGACACGGAGCAACTTTTAATATTTGTAGCGGAGAAGCTTTGACCATGCCGGCGGTCGCGCCAATCAAGACATATAAGGTTAACATAACTGATGACGGATGGGTGGAATTGGATACGGAGGATTAAATATGACTTTGAGTGCCGCATATACAACTGATGATTTCAGCTCAATTAGAGAGCGTTTTTTTGCGCTTAAACGCTCAGCAAACGGAAAACCGCTGGTCTATCTTGACTCAGCCGCGACGTCTCTTCGACCTTATGATGTTGTGAATGCTGCTTGCACATTTTGTCATGTTAAAGACGGAAATCCTCATCGAGGACTATATAGTTTGTCCGTTGAAGCCGGGTTTGCATATGAAGAAACGAGAAGCAAAGCGGCAACCTTTGTCGGCACCGACAGTGAAAAGAACGTTGTCTATACAAAAAATGCAACCCATGCTCTCAATCTTGTTTCGAGGGGGCTGGAACATCTCCTAAAGAAAGGAGATGAAATTTTACTTACAGAAATGGAGCATCACGCTAACCTAGTTCCCTGGCTTATGACTGCAAAAAGAACCGGAGCTTCGATACGTTACATTCCAATAAATTTGTCGGGACAACTGGACCTTTCATCATTGAATGAGCTTATTAATAAAAATACAAAGGTTTTGTCGGCAACGGTGGTATCCAATGTATTGGGTACTATAAATCCAATCAGCGTGTTAATAGAAAAGGCAAAAGTTAAAGGAGTGATTACGGTTCTCGATGCCGCTCAGGCAGTGGGGCATATGCCTTTTTGCTTTGGCGAAACAGGAGCAGACTTTACGGCTTTTTCTGCCCACAAATGTTACGGTCCGACAGGCTTGGGGTTTTTAGTAGGCCGTCCCCAAGCCCTCGATCTATTAGAGCCTCTTGAAACCGGAGGCGACATGATAGAATATGTAGATTATGAAAAGGCCTCGTGGGCTGAAATTCCGCAAAGATTTGAAGCAGGAACACCTAATGTTTCGGCAGCTGTGTCTTTTTCGAAGGCTTTGGATTTTATGACAGATATCGGTATAAAAAAAATACGAGAACACGAAATAGCAATTACATCATATGCTATGGATGTACTGAGCAGCATACCCCATATTACAATTTTGGGACCTAAAGATGCTGAGCAACGAGGAGGGTTGATAGCTTTTGTAGACAAGACAATTCATCCCCACGATTTGGCAACTATTTTGGACACTGAAAACATTGCGATTAGGGCCGGTCATCACTGCGCTCAGCCGCTTCACAGAAAACTCGGTTTGACTGCCTCATCGCGAGCTTCTTTTGGTGTATATACAGAAAAGTCGGATATCGATGCGCTAAAAGAAGGTATAGTAAAAGCACGAAAGGTTTTTTCGGCATGAATACTGATGAACTTTATAGGGATATAATTTTAGATCATCATAAACACCCAAGGGGCAATACATCCTTAGAAGCCTTTAATGCTGCTTCGTTTGGAATGAATCCTTCTTGCGGAGATGAAGTAGAAATAAAATTGAATATACAAAACGATACAGTCGAGGGGGTACAGGTAATATCAAGAGGCTGTGCCGTTTCGGTTGCGTCCGGTTCAATTTTGGCAGAATCCGCTATAGGATTGAAACTGTCAGTACTAAAAGATATGGCTTTGAATGTACAAAAAATGCTGCAAACAGGGCAGACCGAAACGAACTTCGACCCAGGAGATTTCGAAGCCCTTATGGGGGTTAGACGTTTTCCGGTTCGAGTAAAATGCGCGGCGCTTTCGATAGCTGCAATAATAAAAGCCATAGAATCTTTTGAAACCGGTTGTAAATCACAGGATGTAAACCTAGAGGAATCCGCATGAAAATTTCGAAGCTGGAAGAACACAGTATAAGGCTTATGGTTGCTTTGGCCAAGAAAGGCGGACGCGCAACCATAACGGAGCTGGCCGAAATTGAGCTAATTACCGAAGCGTTAACGGCAAAGATTTTGAACAAGTTACAAAAAGGCGGATTGGTAAGATCGTTGAGGGGAAGAAGCGGCGGATACGAAACAGCCTTATCTCCGGATATGATTACTGTGGCTGCTGTTATAAGGGCCTTGGGCAAACCTGTTTTTGAAGGTTGTGTTTCGTTACCCGGAGATAACGGCTTTCATTGTCCGCATATTTCGGATTGCAGCCTTAGGTCCGTGTGGAACCACGTATCAGTTGCAATAGAGGATACGCTCGATCAAATTACAATTTCCGGTCTATTAAATCGTGAACAACCCATGAAAAAGTATTTATCAAATTTAAAACCCATTAAGACATCCTTCGGCGGAATAAAACGATGAATACCGAGGTAAAGACATGAGCAACAATCCTTACGACAAGCTGACGCCCGCCCATATTCTCGATTTGCTCGAATCGGTTATAGATCCTGACTTTGGAATAGGAATTGTAGAACTGGGACTGATTTATGACATAAGAATAAACAGCGGCGTTGTTGAAATAGACATGACCCTTACTTCCATGGGATGTCCGTCAGGGGAATATCTATATCAAAATATAAAAGAAACCTTAGAAAAACAAAAATGCGTAAAATCAGTAGAGGTCAACCTCGTATGGGATCCGCCCTGGGACAAAGACAGAGTAGACCCGGAAGTAAGATTTGCGCTTGGTTTGTTTTAAATATGCCGGCTATATAGAAGAATAAACAAACCCAACCTGATTCAATAAAAACTGATTTAACTTAATCTTCCTTAATAAAAACCAAATTTATGATCTCTGATTTCTTAATTTTAACTATACTTTTCTTCTTCATTTGACTTTTTTATCGGTCAGTGCGAAACTTGCTCACAAGTTCCAAACAACGGAAAAGATTACAAAAAGGAGTGCTCATTATGCAGTATGTCGGTTTCGCATTGTTGGGTTGCGCGGTAATAGGAATTATCATCGGATTTTTACAGCGCATGAAAATGAAATCTATTTTGGCGGCTCCGTTTAAAAAGACAGGTGAGATTGCGGGCAATCCCGGGGCATGTGACAGCAAAGGCAATATAAGTACGGAGGGAACAGCATCCGCTGATCCGGCTTTGATAGCACCTTGTTCAGAAAAAGCTTGTGTATATTACGAAATTAAGGCCGAACGTTTGTGGGAGCGTAGGGTTCAAACCGAAAACGGTACCAAGACGGAAAAAGGGAAGGATTCGCTGCAAAGCGAATGGAGAGGACGAACTTTCCAGTTGGATGACGGCTCAGGTCCCATTACCGTAGACGCACGGGAAAAGGTGACCGGAGATTTCGAAAAATCATTTTCCCAAACAAAGAGCGTATCGTCGGGTGTTGTTAAATTCGGCAAATACGAAGTAAATGTATCTTCTTCTTCCGGGGACAAGAGAACCACAGGCGTACAGGTAACCGAAACTCTGATCCCGTCTGACGGCACAATATTTGTAATGGGAAAGCTTGAAGACGGATCCATCAAGAAAAAAGACGGCATGATGGGCAAGCTGCTCATATCAACCCGCGGCCGAAACAAGCTGGTCGGTACAGTTAAACGCAATATGATTTTAGGTTTTGTTTTGGGCGGACTCATGCTGCCGCCGGGTGTTTTCTTTTCTATTACCGGAAAACCGCCGGTGGACACATGCGCCGGAATGACCAACGCCACTGTCGCTCAGTGTCTTGGGCGTATTAATTCCCAACAAGGAGTTACTCTTCCCTGGACTGTTACCCAACCGGGTGCCTACGTCTTTACTGTACAAGGAACAGGTACTGACGCTAACAACCGACTTTGGCCGCAGGTCACAGTGATCAACCAATCCGGACAAGCTGTAATGTCAGCTGCACAGGGAAACGGATTGCCCGTTCAATCAGCTGCCAATTTTGCTGCCGGAAGTTATACCATTCACATTACGGACGCAGCTGTAGTTGACTGGGCTGAACGCATGAAGGGCGGAGTCAGCTTCTCTCTAAATATTCAAAGCATGGCCGGCACACAACCTCCCGCTGCCGCCGCTCCCTCCCAGCTGCCGCCGGCTGCTGCTCCCGCCGCAGCTCCGCCGGTCGCTGCACCTCCTGCTGCACAGTAAAATGCTAATTTTGTAAGTTGCAATACCCTCTTCTTTCCGCTTCTAATTCCAATTTATCCCCACTGCATGCAACTCCATTCTAAGTATGTTTTCATGCACATATCTGTTTTATTGCATATATAATGTAAACTTATACTACATTTCTTACCACTAATATTATTCTTGACAATTTTACACAAATTTACTCTTATTTTCTATTCAGGGGAAACAACAGAAAGGATGTATGTTATGGGTAAACACTGTACCATTAAGGGGTATCTGTTCGGCAAATTGTGTACTCAATCATGGAGGGTGGACAATATCGCCGATGCTGAGATTCTAGCCGTGCCGGCAGATTGCGATGAGCGCACGATAGGCGGCCTGGACGGAATGTTCAGCAACAAAAAAAGAATTGTCCGAAGGCTAAAAGAAGGCGAATGCGAAAAGCTGCTGTCGCAGCGATCAGCGGTCAAAACATCTGAAAACGGAGAGTTTTGCATTGATGAACCCAATTACCAGGGGCAATGTCTGGACATTTATGTTCGGATAAATTTCGTACCTCTGCCCAAACACCCAGTAAAACAGGTGCAGCTTAAACCGCCTGTCTGTCTTTACCTGGGCAGGTACCAACCGGTTCGACTTGGCGATACATGGTATCTAATGGCGATTATTCCACAGGCAATTTGGTGCGACATTAAGAGACTCGCTGATGCGTGGACAATAGTGGGGCGTGTGGTGGCAGCAGACAACGGAGATCCTTTAGGGAATTTAACAGTAACTGCCTTTGACACGGATATTTTTCAACATGACAATCTGGGCACAGATGTAACAACCGGTGCCGGATTTTTCCGCATTGACTATCTGGGAGAGGCCTATAGAAAAGGAATTCTTCTAAACATCGAGTTAATCGGCGGTCCTGATGTTTATTTTGAAGTTAAAGACTCAGGCGGAGGAGATGTTCATATAGAATCGCCGTCCAAGGGACGAACTGCTGAACGAAAAGATCGAGGACCTTGTTTTTGCGTCGAAATCAGAGCCGAAGTACGCGAACAAGACCGCCCTAGTCCTGGAGTTACGGCTTGGACAGGAATTGGCGAGGCTTTTTCTATTCCCGACGGTTCCACACTAAAGGACTTTGATGCAGACGGTTACGCGGGAACCGCCAAATACGCCATTCGAGGAATTCCTAAAATGGCCGGCAGCATCGCATATGTACCGCCCAACACTGCACCGGTAACTGGTTTTGTAAGCTCACTTGGAAATCCTATTAGGTATAGATTTTTGATAAGTGAAAGTCCGACAAACAACACCATTCCGGCAACACCGGTTCCGGAAGCAAATTTTACTCGCATTGTGGGTGCCGGACCTCAAAAAGATATTGATTTATTTTATACATTCAAAGCCGGTGAAATCATAAGAACCGCTCCTTATAAAAAACTGGACGTATTGGGAACAATCGGCGAAGTCGACTCAAGCGGCTGGATGGATTTGAATAAATCATTGATGCGCGTTTTCATGAACCCGGCAGAACAAGATTTGGCTCCGGGAGAAACACCGCTAACGCCGGCCGACATGAACGATTTTACATTTACTTGGAGTCGCGGTTGGTTGATGAGGATCAATACCCAAAAACTCACGACAGCAACAAACGTTGCTCCCGAGGTTATCGCCGGTAAAGCGGTCGATCCTGCCAAAATTATGGGTATAGAAAAATTTGCTATTCGGTTTGAAGTTAGAGCTTTTGATGACGGTGCCGGTACATCTGTCCCAATGCCCGGACACGGAACGCAGCTGGATGCTGTCATCATGAACAACACAACAGAGGTTCGCTCTGTCGCAATGACGGAACACCAAGACACAACCCCTTGTTCGCCGCTTTCAGGGACAGTCCATGTAGCCTACACCGTTCATCATCCTCACATAATGAGTACAAGCCTCACTGTTGTAAGTAACGACGGCTCCTACAACCGATCTTTGGTAGACGGACCCATGCCTTTGTCAAATAATACAGATCCCGGTATAAGTCACCTTTACAATGCAGCACTGGCGGTTCCTTCAGGTCTACACAAATGCACTTACAAAGTTAGGCTGTATTGTCAGTTAAGACTTCATGACGGACAGGATGCAGATATCGAAAACCACTCCCTAACCACCTTTTATTGGGAATAGTTCACTTATTCGTCGATTCGAATGACAACCTGCACTTGTTTTTCCTACCTATTAGAAACTGTCGAGATCTAGCGGATTGTGAAAAAAAACGAAAGATGAGTTTGCGTTGAAGGCGCTACAAACATATTATAGAGGTTGACGGTTGACGCATTGAGGAGAAATTTAAAGTGACCATTCCGGTTCTAATTGCTCTAAACTTGCTGATCGGTACTACAGTGGCCTTTTCTGCTCGCAAACAAATAAGGACACTTCAAAGGCATTTATTTGCATCTCGTTATTATGCAGCCCTGATAATGCTGGATTTCATGATCATCATTCCTGCCGGACTGTATTTTTGTGTTTTTTATCCTGATTGGTCTTGGATGTACTTGGTCGACACATCTAAACTTAATCTAGCAGTAAGTGTAATGACGGTGATTTCCTATCCTCTATCAGCATCAATGGGATATTTGGTGGGATACTATTCTGCAAGAAGTAATAGCGATTGGGTCTCTATTGTATTTATACTGTTTATGGCACTGGGAATGTTGGGGCTTTTTATCTCGGCTTCAGATCAGTTTAGCTGGGTCGGAACTTATGAACAATACAGAAGAGATATAGGACTAAAACCAATCGGGGATACCTCATTGGCCCTGTCCGTAGGGGTTGCCGTGATTTGCATCGGGGTTTCTTGGTTATTTCTAACACTTCGCTTCTCAAAAGAAAGCAAAGTAACATTACAGTCTTGGTAAATAGGTATTTTCATTGACTTACAAAAATCAAATTAAAGAAGGACGCGATTTTAGAACTATCCTCAGCGAAATTGCAACAGTCATTGAAAAGCGTTTAGCCCGTTTTTTTAACGAAATAAAAGAAAACACTTCTGAACAGTCTTTTGAAATTCCGATTGCCTTTGTTTTATCAGATCACGTAAGTGAGCTAACCTTGAGACAGGCAAAGCGACTGAGGGCCGCGTTTGTCTGGGCCGGAGCCGCCTTGTTCGATCCCCGCGCAGTGGAGCGATCAGCGGTCATTGATGTTGCAGCTGCAATTGAATTAATGCAAACATATCTACTAATTCATGACGATATAATGGATGAGTCTCCTACTCGAAGAGGCGGTCCGTCTGTTCACAAAGCACTTGAGGCTTTTGTGGGCGACAAAAAACTTGGAGAGTCTTTAGCTATTCTTACCGGCGACCTTGCTTCCGCTTATACGCAGTTGCTTCTATCAGATCTGGATGTTGATGATCTTTCAAACAGAAAAATCCAACAATTATTTACATCAATTCATATGAATGTCATTTATGGACAAACTCTGGACATGGCGTCCGATGCTCCTGCATACGAAACCGCATTATACAAAACCGCAAGCTATACAACGATAGGACCAATAACACTGGGAGCTGCCCTGTCCGGAGCCAGAGAACAGGACATTAATTATTTGTCAAAAGCCGCTTCGTCTCTAGGGGTGGCATTTCAGTTTAGAGACGATTTAATCAGTACCTTCGGGGATCCTTTGATAACAGGAAAATCAACGGACAGTGATTTACTTGAAGGGAAAAAAACCGTCCTAATAGAAGAAGCTCGCTCTCGCGCTGATAAATTGCAGTTAAAGAAAATTAATGCTGTTTTCGGAGCGGGTACTGCAAACCCAAATGCTGTAGCCGCAGCGCGAGAAGCTCTTATACAATGCGGTGCAAAAGATGCGTGCGAAACCCATATAAGAGAGTTGACCGAAGAGTTTGTTTCCGCTCTGGAGCGCAACTATGTGGGTATAGAAGCCAAAGATTTTCTCATAGACATCGCTCGGCATATGAGCGAGAGAAACACATGAACTCGTCCAATTGCTATTCGGCTCAACAACATCCATTAAAAGGATTCGGCAAGATTATTCTACTCGGTGAACATGCAGTTGTGTACGGATTTCCGGCAATTGCGATGGGGCTTGAGTCAGGAATAGAAGCAAAAATTGAATCTTGCGGGTCGCCCTTTGTTGTAAAAATAGATGAATGGAATCTTACGATAGATCATAAACAAGATACTCCGCATGGAAGAGCCTTATCTTTGATGCTTGATTATTTCAATATCAGCCATCCAGAAGGAATATCCATCAAGATAAAACCTAACATTCCTCCGCGAGCAGGGTTGGGTGCCTCAGCGGCAATGGCGGTAGCGGTTGCAAAAGCCTTGGCTTATTATTCAGGTCGAATATTATCAGATAAGGAATTGTTCGAAGCAGCCCAAATATCAGAAAAAATCTTCCATCTAAATCCTTCAGGACTAGATGTCTCAGCGGCAATTTTCGGAGGTTTGTTTTGGTTTATCAAGGATGTCGGTGTGTCTATTATAAATGCGCCGTCACCTAAAATCTTGATAGTTTATTCCGGAGAACCCAAAGATACCGGAGCTGCGGTTGCTCGTTTTGCTGCCTCTCTGTCAAAATCATCCGCTTCAGCATCAAACCGCTTAGATCAAATAGGAACAATCGTAACACAAGGAAAACAGGCTTTAGAAGCGCAAGACTATACGTCTCTAGGTTCGCTTATGACAAGAAATCATGAACTGCTTTGCAGCTTCGATGTCTCATCACCGGCTTTAAACCGAATTGTTGAGCTTGCAATTAAAGAAGGAGCGCTGGGAGCAAAAATGACAGGAGGAGGCTGCGGCGGTTGTGCGGTTGTACTTCCCGGCAATAGAGAAAAAGCAATAAAAGATACTCTTATAGCAGAAGGCTACGTAACGGTTGACCGATGACTACAGTAAGCGCACCGGGAAAGATTTTTTTGGGCGGCGAATACGCTGTTTTGTTAGGTGAAGAGGCAATAGTCACAGCAATAAACAGACGTGCTTTTGCCGACTATACGATTCAATCGGAAAAAGACTCATCGATCATTGTAGAATCGGTTATGAAACAGACCGCTTCTTTTTTTCGCGATAAGGGTGTTGATATTCCGTATACCGCTTGGGTTTCTGTAAAGAGCGAAAAGTTTCGCCTGGGCAAATTGAAAATAGGTTTGGGCTCTTCAGCAGCCGTAGCAGTCTGTGCAGCAGGTGCTATTTTTGAAGCAAACGGATTTTCTATCAAAAAAAACCTCAACGATATATTGTCCGTTGCAAAAGAAGCTCACAGTAACGCTCAACAAGGAAAAGGTTCCGGTGCCGATGTGGCAGTTTCAACGATGGGAGGAACTATATCTTACCGTCTAAATGAAACTCCCAAACCAGTATTACTCGGAGACATAAAAATTGCAGTGGTTTTTAGCGGGCGTTCGGTTTCTACCGAAGAGATGATTCATCGCATTGATGATTTTAAAAGAAGAGATAGTAAAAGCTATACATCCTGCATGTCTGAGCTTTCCGCCGCCGCAAAAACACTTGCAGAGTCATATAAAAGCGGCAACACGAAAGACCTTATTAACGCATCGGCAGCCTACGGCGAAAGCATGGACAGGCTTGGGGGTTGTGCCAAAATAAATATCGTTACAAAAGAACACCGTTGCGCCATGACCCTGGCCTCAAAACTGGGAGGAGCAGCTAAACCCTCCGGTGCCGGAGGAGGAGATATCGCAGTAGGCTTCTTTGACTCAACAGAAGCGCTAAACGCTTTCAAAGTCCAATGCCTTCGCCACGAACTTACACCCTTAAACATCAAGACCAACGAACAAGGTTTGAGGGTTGAGAAATAGAGAGTCTTGTAGTGTTTTAAAATGCCGTCAAAAGCGCTTTTGTTAATTCAACTCAAAACAGTAACGCCCCAGATGCGGATAGTCAGATATCCAATCGCACATATCAGAGCACGGTTCAGCATTGACTGTCATTTGTAAAGCAACAGTCTCTTTGTCGGAACTAATACAGCAAGTCTGTGTTTTAAAGTTTTCAAGTTCACATGTAGTTCTGTTTCCGGTGATATCTTCGCAAACACAACTGCCGCGACAATTGGAAGCAACACCGTCGATATCCATGCATGCACCTTCACATTCAACTGTGCGAACAGCATTCTTAGGAAATGCTACATTGAGTTTTGCTACAAGACCCACACCGTTGTTCCACTCTTCAATGCTTTGAGGCGCACTCTCAATTTCAATACTACCGCCTACAGCTTCGTATCTATCTGCAGAGTCATTGTCTAAAACGTAATTCATAAGTACCTGAGCCTTATTTCTATTTTCTTCTGATTCATTCCATAACGGAATTACATCATATACCCCTGGCTTTGTGGAGCCGGTTCGTATCATGACAAACCAAAAAGGTAAGTGTTTTGATATATCGCCGTTCGGTTTGTAAAGATCACAAGGTTTAGAAATACTCGACTGGTGAATATCTATTTTCAACATTATTCCGCCTGGAGGGTCGTCAATGAAACGAAAGGAGAACAAAGACAAACCGTCTTTAACTGCATCTACGCCATCCTCCAATGTTTTTTGAGTTGTTTTGTCACAGCTAAAAACAATATAGGCGATCAGAAAAACAAACATGAAATTCTTTTTCATATCTACAGACCTGTCTTGTCATAAGGAGACACATAAATTGTTTCACTAAAACTGGGAGGACCGTCCTCATTAAGAATTACATAAACATAAGCAATGTCTTTGCCGCAATAGTTGTGTTCAGCCAAAACAACTTCGGTACTCGCACTTATGTATTCATCCTGAAATACTGTTATCGTAACACTTTCCGTGCCAGGTGCGTTTATCATACAAGAAGACGGATTCAACTTTCCCCATTCAGAAGTATCATAAGAACCGCATAATTCCTCTACAAATGTTCCATGCTGTTCGGTATATGAAATAACAACCTGTTCACAAAAATGAGGTTCAGACTTAAACGGTATGATTTCCACACAAATTCTAGGTCTAAGAGAACAAGAGGGGTCCGGTCCGTTATCACATCCCTTGCATATGAGTCCCAAGAATATTATCCAAAGTACGAAATATTGAGTTGCATTAAGATGTTTCATTACGTTCAACATTGCCTCTCATATTGATTAGTCTTTTGATTTATCAATATTCTTTCAAACATAGACTAAGGTCGGTTTCTTCACACAAGTCTCGACCGTTTATAACAGCCTGCGCTTCCGGCCAATTGTCATCCCATTCCACAATCTTACCGGCCGGTATTACATTGATGACAGGATGAATGAAATCACCTTCCTCATTTTTATTAAGACCTACTGTATAAGCGACACATCCCACTTGAATAAAGCCATAGGTGTCGACGTACTTGACGCCGGGATCATAGTATCCGCATTCAAATCTTTCGAGACTGACATCGTTGACACCTTTAACCATTTTTCCATAAGCGAACAAACGTTCCATAATCTCGCTTACACCGATAGCGGTTTGAATCTCATTGCTTCTACGGTATCTGGGCCAATCAAGCATTACATCAACAACAGCACCGTTATTGGCTACAGTAATCGAAATTCTCGACCCGCCGCCTACAATATTTATTCCGTCAATTTTCCTTCCAAAATGAACCATCGAAGCTGTAATCATATCATCAACCTTCTCACCGTTTTCGGACATAGCACTGACAAGCTCAAATTCAGTCCAAAGAGGAACGATTTCTTCCCCTGGTTCCAATACAACAATGTCCTGCAAATAGTCCTTAATAAATTTCCTGCCTATCTGTTCCAATTTGTCATTGGAGAAACGCTTGCTAACCGGTATTCTTTCAATATTATTTTTTTCTATGTAATCACGATCACTAACAATAAACCTCGTACCATCAATCCAAACCTTAAGCTTCCATTTGCCGTCTTTTTGTCTAATCTCAAAGTGGTCGGATTCTTTCTGTTTAAAACAGTCAACATTATCTTCAAGTGACAAAGCGCCTATATTTTTTCGACCTTTGTCTGTTTTAAATCGGTTAAAAATTCTGTCAGCAATCTCTTGAACTCCCAAGCCGGGTATGCGTTCTAGAAGACCTACTTCTGAAACAGGTATTCCATTCATTCTTGATTTTATATCCAGGTTTTCTCTTGCCTCATAGTTCTTGGCGCTAATGGAAACAGGTAAAATGGCTACTGATAAGATAACAAGAAATAGCATCTGTTTTGTATTATTAATGTGTATCATTTTATATATCCTTTCTTACAACAACTAATAATATCTCTCTAAAGATTTTCCCAATATGTCCAACAATACCATGCATTCTGACCGTCTCTAAGTCGTCGATGGCTCATGTAGTTTTGCCATTTCATATTATCTCGTCGAGATTCACATTCTGATAAGGTTTCTCCCGTTGCAATGACTGTGCCGTCATTATCAGAAAAAGGCTCTCGTAAAGCATCATGCCAGGCATCCTTTATTTTGTCTCCGTCTTGTAAATTATCAGCGAATTCCTTTCCACACTCATCCGTTGTAGTGCCTGTGTAAATTTTGTCATGGCTTCCAACGGTTATCCTTAGACCGCCGCGAAAAATTTTTCTCCAGCGAGTAAGAAGGAGATTGTCATTATGTTTGTGAGTAAGACACGCCCACGATGCAAGAATGCTCAAACCGAAACTTTCATCGCCAAGACGCATATTATTAGATACAGCAAATGTATAAAAATTCCACATTGCCCATGCTGAAAAAGTTGGGTAGTCTTTGCCATGAGTAAGAATAAATAAAAGGCTTACGTTATCTGTAGTATATTGATCTTTAGGTTCTTCTAAGAAAGATTTTTGATCCACTAAAGTATAATAAAAAATACTGGCGTCAGTGTCGTCTAGTTCATTAATGAAACGACCGCAAAGATCATGAGCCTTATCTAAAGTATTTTGCCATTTGTATTGATAATCTATTTGACAATAAGTACCGAATCTATCTGCCGAAACATATGTTCCCGCATAAAGTCCACTTCCCAAAATGCCTATAACAACTATTGTCCGCCATTTCAGCGAGCAGGGAGGCTTAACTCTCTTCTCTTCTCTTCTCTTCTCTTCTCTTCTCTTCTCTTTCCATTTTTCCATATCCTTTACTGTCAACTACGAACCGGCCTATTCCGATTGTATTTTTTAACCAAATAAACTTCATTATCTAAAATTAAATTACAAATTATATTTCATTATCTTTGTAATGAACTTTTCATTAATGTATTTGTATATCAGCAGTATCCCGCTTTTGCTAATTATGTACTGAACATTACATTTTGTCGCTTTATGGAATATTAAGTCAAGCTTTTTTACGGTCTCTGTGATTTTGCCTATTGAACCTTTGCTCAAAGGTTTTGGAACGATTTGGAGGACTGTGCTAAAAAATATTAGGTATGCTATTTTTGAATCAAATGCAGCTAATAAATTTGAAAGTATTTTTTTACATGAAACATTGTTCTACTGTTTTATGTGTCTGCGTGTGGACTGTCTTATTTTCAGGATGCAGCAGCGATACCGAACAAGAAACTTTTCTTGAGGCCGAGAACACCAAAGAATTGTGTAAAGACGGAATAGATAATGACGGAGACGGCTCAACTGATGAAGATGATATTGAATGCGCTGAATTTTTTGCTGTCAAAGGCGACTTTGAAGAGAATTCCGGCGTTAAGGGATACAATCCCATTGTGCAAACTCTTTTTACAGCTGACCCTGCTCCGATGGTCTACAACGATAGATTGTATGTATACACTACACACGACGAAGACGAATTGGTTGATGATTTTTTTACTATGTACAACTGGAGGGTTTACTCCACAACAGATCTTATCAACTGGACAGACCACTGAGGAGTAATCATGCCTACCCAAGGAAGCAGCTTTACCAATCATCCGGGCGTTGTTGACTATAAGGAAGCATCGTATTTGTTCTACCATAACGGAGCACTTCCCGGCGGCGGCGGTTTTCACCGATCTGTATGTGTCGAAGAATTTAGCTACAATGCCGACGGCAGCATTCCGACGATTAATATGACAGGAACACGCTCACCGTATATTGCGGATAGGCTTGGAGTAGGAAGTCTAAACCCATATGATCGACAAGAAGCCGAAACCGTTGCCTGGCAGTTTGGAGTAAAAACAGAACAATGCGATGAAGGCGGCATGAATATCAGCAACATCAGTAACGATGATTGGATTGAGGTTTTAGGAGCGAATTTTATAGACGGAGCTGCTTTGTTCGAAGCGAGAGTTGCATCAAAAACAAGCGGCGGAAATATTGAAATTCGTTTAAACGGAGAAAACGGAACCCTTGCCGGAACCTGTCCTGTACCGGATACCGGCGGAATGCAATCATGGGAAACCGTTTCATGCGATGTTAAAATAAAAAAAGGAATTCACAATTTAGTATTCAAGTTCACAGGAGAAGGCGAAGAGCTTTTCAATTTCAACTGGTGGAGATTTAACAAATAGTCGGGAATTTTCAGGTAATCTGATTCTCATGAATCTTAAAAGTGTTTTCTTGTCAGTCCGAGAACAGCACGGTAAATGACATGGCATTTTTACAGGTTTGTCCCCCAACGTTCTTGCTTTTCGCAGGTGTTAGGCAGGTAGATCCGCGCTTCCTGTGTCCGTATCACTGTCAGTATCGACATTGGTATCGCTATCTGCATCCGCATCTGTGTCAGTGTCGCCACTAGTCCATGTTCCCTCCTTAATGAGTGAAAAGTGTGATTATCAAAAACATATCTGTCCATGATGTAACACTGCCAGGGGTGCTGCATCCACAGAACTCAGTATCGTTGTCTTCCAAGTCGACGATTCCGCTATTGCCCTCTTTGCTCTCATCGCTATCAATATTATTTTCACTGTCAGCATCTGCCCCCGTGTCAGCGTCGGCATCTGCATCGGTATCGGCATCTGCATCCGTATCGGCGTCTGCATCCGTATC
>CAYWLQ010000111.1:0-19832 GCA_964458775.1 uncultured Myxococcales bacterium
CGGTTTACCGCAGGGCTGCTGAATCTTTACAAACCGCCGAGTGGCGAGACGGTGCATTTCGCTCCCTTATTGACAGATGGTTTTTTTCGCTTGAAGACGATGTTTTAGACCAAGGAAATATTGATGAACAAGATGCCTCTTCTGTGGCTGACGCAGTGGGAGAGCTGCTTGAAAAAAGACTGACAAAAGTGAGTGCGACTCAGCCGCAATTTGCCGCCGCTCTTCGAACCTGCCATACCGCACGTTTCAAAGGAGACCACAATATTGCAGAGGGGCTCATAGCCTGGCTTATGGGGCAACCCAATGTCGGTGCAAATATTAAACGAGCTGCCGGAATAAAGGGCGACTTAGATCACTTTGGAGCAGGGGGATTTCTTCGAGGGCTTCTCGAAGTCATAAAGCAGACAGGACGAAGCGGTCTTGTGCTTGTGTTGGATGAAGTTGAGACCATTCAGAGAGTGAGAAGAGATAGTCGAGAAAAAAGCCTTAACGCGCTTCGTCAGCTGATTGAAGATCTGGATGAGGGAAAATTTCCGGGTCTCTATGTGTTAATTACCGGCACGCAGGCTTTTTTTGAAGGACCGAGAGGAGTGCAAAGCTCAATACCATTGGCCCAGCGTCTTCATGTGGATTTTGGAGATGCACCGGAATTCGAAAATCCGAGAGATACCCAAATTAGACTGCAACCATTTAATCTTGAGCGTCTGGTGTCTGTGGGCAAGCTTGTACGAGATCTATATCCGTCTGAACACACAGATCGTATTCAGGCCAAGGTAACTGACGAGGTGCTTTTGTCGCTTGCGCGCAGTGTTACCGGAAAGCTGGGCGGCAAGGTCGGCGCGGCCCCTCGAATATTTTTAAAAAAATTGGTGCCGGGTATTCTTGATAGGGTTGATCTTTATGAAAATTTTGAGCCGACAAAGGATTTCAAACTTGTAGTTGATGCCGGTGAACTTACGGCACAAGAGCTTGAGGCTTTGGGAGAGGAACGCAATGTTGATGACATCGAATTGGAGCTTGATACTAACAGGAAAGACTGAGCATGTCCGAAGCTTTTGAACGACTAAGTCCGGCCCTTCAATACCAAATTATTAACAGTTTGGGTTTTAAAGAGCTTAGACCTGTTCAAGAGCTTTCCATAGATGCGGTCACGAGGGGGGACAACTGTGTGGTATTGGCACCGACTGCAGGCGGAAAAACCGAAGCTGCTTTTTTCCCTTTATTGTCCGTAATGGATATCCAAGACTGGAAGCCTGTTTCTGTTATTTATGTTGCGCCTATTCGAGCACTGCTTAACAATCAGGAAGAACGCATCAAACATTATGCAAGTCTTATAGGACGAAGAGCGTTTAAGTGGCACGGAGATGTGACAACTTCAAAAAGACGAAGTTTTATAAACGACCCTGCTGACATTCTTTTAACCACACCGGAGTCTTTAGAGGTTATGCTGATGAGCCGAAATGTTCCGGCCCATCGACTTTTTCGAAGTTTAAAAGCGGTTATCATCGATGAAATTCACGCCTTTGCCGGTGACGACAGGGGAGGACACCTGTCTGCGGTTCTCGAACGACTATCTCGTATTTGCGGAAATGATGTCCAACGCATCGGTCTGTCAGCCACAGTCGGTAATCCGCAAGAAATTTTAAATTGGGCGGCCGGCTCATCAAATCGAAAAGGAAGTTTGATAAATCCGCAAAAAAGTCCTGTGTCGCCGAACATTGTTCTCGACTACGTTGGAAGCGACGAAAACGCAGCAAAGGTAATTGCCGCACTGCATCCCGGAAAAAAGAGACTGGTTTTTGTAGACAGTCGCCGTCGAGTGGAGTGCATAGGACGAGTGCTTCGAGAGATCGGAGTCGATGCCTATGTGACGCATTCGTCGCTCTCTATTGATCAAAGAACCGCTGCAGAAGAGGCGTTTTCTCACGGCAGCAACTGTGTCATCGTCGCAACCAGCGCGCTTGAGCTTGGAATAGACATCGGCGATCTTGATCATGTCGTTCAAATCGATGCTCCCGCCTCAGTTGCATCCTTTTTGCAAAGAATGGGGCGAACCGGAAGACGTGCCGGAGCGATACCGAATTGTACATTTCTTGCCGCTTCCGATGACGCACTGGTTCAAAGTGCTGCGTTACTTCGTCTTTACTCCAATGGTTTTGTTGAACCGGTTTCTTTAAGAACAAAAGCGGCACACCTTTTAGCTCATCAAATAATGGCCTTGTCTATACAGGAAGACGGCATTCCGATTAGCGATTGGTGGGGCTGGATAAAACCCGCCACACCGTTTCGTAGACTTACAGATGAAGACCGAAGAGAGCTTATTGAATATATGCTTGCAGAAGATATCCTCCATTTGGACGGAGGACGTCTGGGACTTGGCGATCGCGGAGAAAAACTATACGGCTTTCGCAACTTTGCCGAACTCTATGCGGTCTTTCAAACACCTCGTGTATTCATCGTTCTTTGGGGTACTCAAGAAATAGGAACGGTCGACACATATTTTATAGAGGGTGCAGAACCGGGTCGCCTTCACTTTACTCTGGGTGCCAAAACTTGGATAGCGATGGATATTGATTGGAAGAACGCTATTGTAAGAGTAGAACCCGCAAAAGATGCTGCAGAAACGCGATGGCAAGGGAGTCCGGTCCTTTTGGGATACGATCTCTGTCAAGCAATTAAACAGATTTATACATCCGATGACTTCGATACAAGTTGGTCAAAGAGAACTGTACAGAGAATGCTTCAGATAAGAGAAGAATATTCGTTTCTCTCCGATGACGGAATTGATTTGGTACCTGAGAAGAATTCTTTTAGACTGTGGACCTTTGCTGGAGGTCGTGCTAATAGTCTTTTAGCACGAACTCTAGAATCGATATTGGGCGAAAAGACAACCTCAGATAATTTCAGTATCGGTTTTAAAGAAAACGCTGCCGAAAGCGCAGTTGCAATTAGAAAAGCAGTTGATCTCTTGAAAAATGAGCAAAGACCGAATCAAGAAGATGCCGTCCGATTTGCCGAGTCATGCACACGAGGTCGGCTGTCAAAATTTCAACATTGTCTTCCTGATCGTTTGGAATCGATTTACCTGGCAGAAGTACTGACAGATCCTGAGATCAGCAGACGCATTTTAGAACGCCGATTTGTTGTAACGGATGAAGGGTTGGATAGATAAACACCTCACCTTTTTTCCAAAATCATTAACAAGTATCACAACGACCTCGATTTCAAACCCGCGTTTCCCAAGCAGCAATGCCCATGAGGGAGCGGCAAAAAATTCAAGAAATGCTGCTGAGAATGATCTGAGGGCGGTCCTCATGGTCGGTTAATCAGCATTGTGACAAACTAAGAAAATATGCAATAAATACGGGAAGATCCGAATGGGCGGTAAGGTGGGATGGAGTAAGGTGGGTTGGAGCGGTAAGGTGGGTTGGAGACTTACGTCGGCCTCAATTGGGGACTGTCGGTTTTAACGTACCTGTTCTGCGTTGCGGATTTTGAAGGTTATTGAGGAGGTCTCGTCTTCCACGGATGCGATGTTTTCTGAAAGGTCGACGGTCAGTTTGGGCAAATCGGGATGAATGCGATTGCGGTTGTCTGTGGTGCTGATGATCTCTCCTGTTTTTTCGTCAAGGCTGCATCTTGTTATGCGCGCGGTTTCGTCGGCGTTTCGGATAATAGAGCCTTTCTTTCCGTACAAGTCGGTTTTGCCGCAGGCAAGCTCTACCATGCACCATTGAGCAGCATCGGATTCCACAGCGTAGGGTGTAAGCGCCAGAGTGCAGAGTGTGTCCACGGGAAGGTCTTTTCGGCCGGACACTTTGGTAACGATGACTTCATACTCAATCGGCGCACGGCGGAGTGAAGGGTCGGCATACAGCGGTTTGCCGGTGCGAGGATAGCTCTTTTTTTGAAACGCGATGTTGAGGACAAAGTCCGACGGCTCCTCTCCGAATACCTTCGAACGCCCACCAGTGATTAGTTGCGTTTGGGAGCGGTCCGGGCGATTGCCGGTGTCGGTGTAGGCAAGTTGATAGTGATATTGGTCTTTGTCGGAAGTCGGGAGCACCTCAATTAAGGTAAACGAATATGAGAATGTTCCGCCGCCTGTGGGCTGTTTTGAGTTGTAAACGATTGTATCGCCGCAGCGAATCATCAGCTCGGATTTGACTTCTTCTTCGCCGCTCAAGATTAGAGTACACGGCTTCTGTATCAGCTTTTTCAGTCGTCCGGTTGCGCCGGTTACCTTGCCGCTCCAGACGATTTCCGTGGACTCCGCAAACGTGGGTCTCCGAAAAATATCCAACATGTTAAACCTTCTAACCGGCGGCTCCGCAACGGGAACCGGTTTAGGCGGCGGAGGGGGAGCAGGCAGCTCCATTGCAACGGGCACGTACAGCGGTGCCGAATCGGATAGAACCGTCTCCGATTGCAACGGCTTCTCCTTGCATCCCAAGCTGCTCAACCAGAAAAGCATTAAAACTGCGCACATTATTCTTGAACGTAGGTTCAATTCTTTGGAGCCCATCTTTTCTCCCTCGCTATGCGCTCAGTGTGCATTAAATCTTCTCATGTTGCACAGCGAAATTAAGAATTTTAAATCCGATATGGATTTTTTGAATACACAAAGCAATAATGAACGATGATTTTAAGTACGTATTGGGGACATTCACCACCTCAATACACCACCTCAATACGTAATCCAATTCTAAAAATTCTAGATGGAATTTCGAGCAGCGAATTGCTGAAGATTCAAGCTTTTTTTTCTTGTGATTTTCTGCGCTTATAGATCACTCGAACAACGAACAACAAGACGATGCCTACTACGAGGAGGACCGAGCCGAGTTGTCCTTTTTTGATAGTATTCAGCAACAGCTCACGGTTCTGAGATCCTAAAAAACCGAGATAAATCCACACCGGGACGCTGATAAGCGCAGCGGAACCGTCAGTTAGCACAAAGCGCGTGTAACTGACACTCCTGGTGATTCCCGATACGATGAAAATCGGCGCTCTCAGGCCAGGCATAAATCGCGCGGCAAAAAGGATCCATTTACCGTGCTTTGTCATTTTATCTTGAACTTTGGTAAAACGTTCTTTGGAGAGAATCCGATTAAACCATCGATTCTCGGTAATGCGCATACCGAGCACACGCCCCAACGTAAACATCGTCAGATCACCTATCAGAACACCTGCCATGGATACGGCGACCATCAAATGAACCTGATGGCAAAGAGCCAGTGTCGTAACGGTTCCGTCCGTTGCCGTGCATGCGAATCCGGTAATGACACCGCCCGCCACCAAGGTAATGTCTTCAGGAACAGGAACGCCTAAACCACATAACAGTAACGCCCCAAAAACGGCGATATATCCGTAATCAGTAAAAAACAGTATCAGGGAATCGAGCATACAAACATTATTACACTTTCAAAAAAAACATTCATCCGTTGCTCTCTTTATCGAAATAATGTGGATTGGTCAAAAACCAAAAGCATATATCGAGAACTATTTTGGGAAGCAATGGTGAGTAATAGATGAAAGCAAAGGCAGGGAGCAAAGGGGGAGGAGCAAAGGGGAGCAAAGGGGAGCAAAGGGTCAAGCTCTAAAAGTTCTGTAAAAAGCTACATTGAAAAAGCTCCTGCGGAACCTCTTTTGTTTCAACTTCGGCTCTATTTCAATGAGTCGGTTAGATGATGAGCTTGAGTCTGTTAGAAATTTTGTTTTTCCGCCTGATTTGGGATCCATATTCGTGCGGTACTCTATTTGAAAGCGGTCTAGTTTTCAAAAAAAGCAACTTGTGATTTCTAATCTTCTACAGCTTTTTTTGCCGGCAAAGGCTTTGCTATTGCAGCTTGATAAACTTCTTCGTATTGCTCTACAAAAATAAACTTAAGGCCTTTTATTATGTGCGGAGGTATTTCTTCTACATCGCGACTGTTTCTTTTTGGCAACACAATTGTCTTTACTCCGGCTGCTTGGGCTGCCAGGACTTTTTCGCGAATACCTCCTACCGGAAGAACCATTCCTGTTAGGGTCATCTCTCCTGTCATTGCCAGTCTTGCTGTCGGCCGCGTTCCTCTTTTTCCTGAGAGAAGTGACAGCATTGCTGTGGTTATGGTTACTCCTGCCGAAGGTCCGTCTTTTGGAACTGCTCCTGCAGGAAAATGAATGTGCAGGTCTTCGTTTTTGAAAACCTCGGTATCTAAGTCAAACCTTTTGTGGTTGTGTCTGATATAGGAAAGAGCAATTTCCACTGACTCTTTCATTACATCACCCAATTGTCCTGTTATTTTAAACCTTCCGTTGCCGGGCATTCTTGTTACTTCTATCGCAAGTATATCGCCGCCCACCGGTGTCCATGCCAGGCCGACAGCCGTACCTACTCTGGGTCTGGAAGAAAGTGTCTCCTTGAAGAACTTTCGTTTACCTAGGTAATCCGGGAGTTTTGCAGAAGTAATTGTGGCTGACTTAATTTCATTGGAAGCTACTCCTGCTGCAACTTTTCTACAAATTCTTCCTATTGCCCGTTCGAGATTTCTAACACCGGCCTCAGAGGTCCATCCGTCAATGATTTTTGGAATTGTATCATCTTTAAACTTGATCTGTTTGGGTGTAAGACCATGGGCATCAATTTGTCGCGCTATCAAATACCGCTTTGCTATAGAATCTTTTTCGTCGAGTATATATCCGGGAAGGTCTATGATCTCCATGCGGTCAAGCAGCGGACGCGGAATGTCCGATTTGACGTTGGCGGTACAAATAAACATTACGTGAGATAAATCAAAGGGAATGTCCAAATAATGATCTAGAAATGAGTTGTTTTGCGCCGGGTCCAAAACTTCCAGCATTGCGCTTGACGGATCGCCTCTCCAATCATTTCCCAGTTTATCTATTTCATCCAGCATGAATACGGGATTTCTAACACCGACTTGTTTTAGACCTTGAAGAATTTTTCCCGGCATAGCGCCGATGTAAGTTCGACGATGGCCTTTTATTTCGGCCTCGTCCCTCATGCCGCCCAAGCTGAATCGGAAAAACTTTCGATCCAGAGTTCTCGCTATAGATTGTCCGAGGCTTGTTTTTCCCACTCCCGGAGGACCGGCAAAACAAAGTATTGCACCTTTTTGATCGGGTTTGAGTTTTCTTACTGCCAAAAATTCGATAATGCGGTCTTTTACTTCCTTAAGTCCGAAGTGATCTTCGTCCAAAATTTTTCTGGCATTTTTAAGGTCATCGCTATCTTTGGTTTCCGAAGTCCAAGGAAGTGACACAATCCAATCGAGATAGGTATTGATTACGTTATATTCAGGAGAATCCGGACTGAGAACTTCGAGTCGCTTAACCTCTTTACGTGCGCGTGCGGCAGCTTCTTCGGAAAGGTTTTCCAGATTTATTTTTTCCTCAAGCTCTTTGTTTAACAGTTCCTTTTGGTCAACCTCTTCACCAAGTTCACGCCTTATAGCTTTCAATTGCTCTCGGAGATAATAATCCCGCTGGGTTTTTTCGACCTTGTCCCTTATTTCGTCTCTAATGCGGCCGGCCAGGCGCGCCAGCTCCAATTCCTTTGTCAATGCAACCGCGACTGTTCTAAGTCTTTTTTCAACTCTGGTTTCCCTCAATAGTTGAATACGGTCTTCTCGGGTAAGATCCACGTGTGCGGCAACAAAGTCTGTTAATTGTCCCGGCCCGTCTAAATTGGCGGCAGCAACATTAAAGCCTTCCGGCAATCCGGGGATTTCTCTAAAGAGTTCTTGCAACGAAAGCCGCGCAGCACGCCACAAAGCCTTGTTGTTGATTGTATCTCGATAGGTATCCGGAGGATAGTCGGCTTTGGCAATTAAGAAAGGGTCTCTTCTCAAGTATTTAACAATACGAACTCTGGTTACGCATTCGACTACTGCGGAACGATTTCCGTCGGGCAGATTGAGTACCCTGATTACTCTGGCCAGCACGCCGGTGTCGGCCAGGTCTTCGGATGCGGCTTGAGGTTGGGTATTTGATGAATCATCATCAAAGCTAAAGGGTTCGTTTCTGGGCACCAATGCAATAAAGGGCCCCTGTGCCAACGCGAAATCAATCGCTTCTTGAGACCTGCGTCTTGTCAAGACCATCGGAACGGTCATTCCCGGAAACAAAATATGCTCGTCTAAAGGAACAACTATAACATTGGCCGGTCGTTCGCCGGACATTTGGACAATAGCTTTATCATCGTCATCTCTTGTAACAGGGTTGCCGTTTTCATCAAGCAGTATAGTTTGTGTATTGTTCATTATCCTTTTACCGTTTTTGTAACTCTTACTCCTTACATTGTTCAGTCTAATCGGCAATTAGCATAAGCTCAATTTTCCGGAGTTAAATTTATGTCCCATAATTCACAAGTAAACCGTTTAAGATTACATGCCACCCGTCGGCTGCTATCAGCAATAGTAATTTTATCGGCAGGGAAACGGTGATCGGAGAGAGCATATTTAATCCCAAAGCTGCCAAGGTAACGGATACAATGAGATCCACTACAAGAAACGGAAGAAAAATTAAAAAGCCTATGAGAAATGCCTCAACCAGCTCATTTGTGGCAAAGGCCGGAAGCAGAATACGCAAACTGTTTTCATCTGCATTGCCGTCGGTTAAGTCCATGTAAAAAGCTTTTTCTGAATCAGAGGTATTAACCTTTAAAAAATTGATAAGAGGAGGTGCTGCAGCCTCATATATAACTTTTACACGTTCAAAACTCAGAGGTTCATTATAAGAGCTATTCTGTGTGCTCTCAACGGCTATAAACGATTCTTCCGCTATCGGAGCCATGACAAACATGGTTAAAACAGCGGATAAAGCATAGATGACAATAGAAGGAGGCACGTCCTGCGCTCCGATAGCAGAACGCATCATTCCGAGAACAATTGATATTTTTAGAAATGAGGTTCCTGCTGCAATAAGTACCGGAATTGCAATAAAAGTTGCAGTCGTAGCAATATTTAACAAAAAAGAATCAATCGTCAAACCGGAGGCCGGCGCTGTTGCTGCAATACAAAGCATTAACAACCGACCTCTTTAGAATTGACCGTTTCTTCTTTTACAGAGGAACAGGACAATGTTTTAAGCAAAGTAAAAGATTGATCACTCACCGCCAAAAGCATTGTTTCGCCGTCAACTTCAACAATATGGAGAGTTCGCCTTGAATCCAAAGAAAGGCGTTCGATTTCCTTTATTCGTCGGCTTTTACCGCCATAAAAACGCACCCTATTGGACAATCTAACCACAGTCCACGCAGCTAAAGCAATTAATGCTAAAGCTGCTAATGTCTCTACAATAAAAACACCGTAGTTTGACGCGGAAGGCAAATTAGAAGCATATACAATATACATTTTTAGGAAAATGACTCTCAACAAAGAAAAAGTCAACCCTGCTTGTCTGCCTAATTTGCTGCATTTTGAGATGGATACTACCTAAGTCACTTTTATCCGCAGTTTAGCTTTTCCGTGGAGCAAAAAAAACCATTTAGTCCTTTCATTTCATTGCATTGCTAGGATTATGTGCGTAAAAACCCTTTGTGTTTAGCGAAAGGCATAAAACGCAACAGGTGTAGATGAAAAACGTTATAACAAAGCTTATTGTCTCAGCTGTAATCTCAGCGGCCCTGATATACTGGTTGTTTACTCAAGGCTTCGAAGTTCTTCCGTCTCTAGATGACCTTTCTACACATACAACAGCGGGGGCTATATTTTTATACACAGTGCTTTTTGCTGTTTTTCATGTTCTCAGAGCTTGGCGATGGATTTATCTTATTAAACCGTTTGCTGACGTGCGTTTCGGGGCTATGATGGATACAGCCTTTGTAGGGTTTGTTGCCATTCAGATGATGCCTTTGCGAACAGGGGAGGCAGCAAGACCTTATCTGTTGGACCGCTATTCGGGGGTTTCAAAAAGTGCATTGTTCGGTACAATAGCAATTGAAAGAGTAATAGACGGCCTAATAGTTTCTCTCATCTTAACGGCTGCCTTATTTGCAATTCCTTCATCCTCGTCTACCTTAATTTGGGGTCTTAGACTGTTGCCGTTGTCTTTGTTTACAGCAGCCTTGGTTTTGCTGATTGCATTTTACTACAAACCTACAGCGGTCAGCAGCGGACTGACTCGCCTTTGCGGAATTTTTTCGGAAAAACTGGCAGAGTTTGCAGTTGGTGTTCTCTCACGATTTCATACCGGACTTAGGGCACTTCCGAGCGCTCACAATTTTTGGGCTTTTACTGTTATGTCTCTTGCATATTGGATAATCAACGGACTATCATTTTATTTGCTTGCAAAAGGATGCGGCGTAAATATTCCTCTTGCCGGAGCTCTGGCCGGAATGGGATGTTTGGCGGTCGGGATATTGCTGCCGGCCGGTCCCGGTTACTTTGGAAACTTTCAGGTAGCTGTTTTGGCGGCAGTTGAAATATACATTCCTTCAGCAACGGCATCTCAGCAGATCTCGGTTTTTGTGTTCTTGTTGTATGTTTTGCAAACAGGATTATCTATCGTTTTTGGTGCAGTATCCGGATGGAGACTGTATCGAAGTCCGCAAGTTTCTCGTAAATCAGTATCTTCTTAAAACCTAATTGAAAAATCAGGTTCTTTGTAGGGAAAGGATAAACCGCTCTCCTTTTTGGGGAACCTGATTTTCAGGCGTCTTTTTTGGTTTCTGCGGTAGCAGATGAAGCTTTATTGGATTTTTTTGGTCTGCTTTTGCCGAACGATTTAACGAATCTTTTTCCTTTTGCGGTTTTTCTATCGCCTTTGCCCATTTTTTTCTCCTCATTATATGGTTTTCGATTATATCGACTATTTTATATGTAAAACACTATCACGTTTTACAAACCATAAGGGTTTTACAAGTTTTTTCGAAACTATCAAGGCAAGAATCCAATTTTGAATGCACTTTTAGGATAGAATTATCTATTTTTTCTTTAGATTCATGTGTATTTCAGAGTAAATATATCTTTGGTCTTATACTGAGGCCGTTATATACAACCAACGACGGATAACCGTCTGACAACGGTATGGGGCATGGGCTGATGCAAGAAAAAAGACTTCGATTGGGTGAAATCCTGTTGGAAGCCGGAGTTATCGAAGAAGCCAAATTAAAGGAAGCTCTTGCGCTTCAAAAAAAACGAGGCTTGAGGCTTGGGCAAATACTTTTACAAGAGAGCTTTATTTCAGAACCTCAGCTAGTCCAGGCTTTGTCCAGGAGGCTTTCTATACCATGGGTTTCTTTAGAACACGTAGATATAGCTGATGAAATATTAGATTTGGTTCCTGTTAATCTGGCGGAAGAATTCTTTCTTATTCCTGTATATATTCAGACCTTGGATCGAAGCAATCGTACTCTGTTTATTGCTATGAACGACCCCACCGATGAAGCCGCTATTCGATTGGTTTCGGCCAGAGCCGGAATGCCTGTCAAACCGATGGTAGCCGGACCTTCGGATATTTCGGCCGCAATTCATGTTTATTACTATGGAGAAGAAGAGGAAATATACGAAGAGCCGGTAACGCAGAAGCTGTCAGCTCCTCCGCCTTTTCCTGTAAACTCAAAACCTTCTCCTCCTCCTTTTAAACAAGAGACAGCGTTGGAGAACAACGAGCGTGTTAAATCGTCTGACTCTGAGGTGGAGCAGATAGATCTTCTTTCTGAAGCCCATTTAATCGAAGAGGTTTTGGAAGGAACAATTTCATCTTTTCCTCCTTCTAGAACAATGACAGTGGAAGAACTCTCTAAATCAAACGAAGAGGAGAATGGTATAAACAATATGGAAACAACTAATTCTGACCTGCAATCAAAAGAAAAAAAGCAGCAGGTTCAGCGTCAAGTTGAAAAGCATATGTTCGGTCTTGGGAAGGCTAAGCACAAAGGAATATCGCTAACTTTATTGGACGGAACAACAATAGACTTCGGCGGTGCAAACCAAAAACGCGGACAAAAGAATGCTTCTGAAAAAGACAAACTACTCGCAACACTAAGAGCAGTAGCTGAAGGAACAGTCGGTGCAGACAGTCTTCCTTCTGATAGATGGGAAAAATACTTAGCTGCGCTGTTAGATGTTCTTTTTAGAAAAAACCTTATTTTCCCGGAAGAATTTCTAAGAGCTCTCAATCGAAAAGAATAGATGACGAGCAGTGAAGTCACTTATCACATTCATTGCTAAGTGAATTACATAATAAACCATCTTTGGGGAATGTAGATACGTTCGTAGAGACTGACTGCGAATGCATCTGTCATTCCGGCTACAAAATCTCTTACATTGCTGAGGAAATCTTGCTCTTGGATAGCTGACGGGCGGTATTCTTTATAGAAACGCTCTTCGTCTTCTATAAAGTGTTCCCAAAGACTTTCAATAATGCCTCTTGCTTTATCAAATTCAGCGTGAACCTTTGTGTTGTAATATACTTCTTTGTACAAGAAACGACGCAGATCTTCCAATGCGTTTTGTGCAAGTTCACCCATGGCTATGACAGGTTTTTCGCTCAGGTCTGTATGTTTAATTATGTCCAGCACCAGAGTATTAAGACGAGCTGAATGTCCCTTGCCCAGTACTTCGCAGGCGCTCTCGGGCAGGTCTTCCGGCTGTACTACTTTGGCGCGAATGGCGTCATCAATATCGTGATTTACATATGCCGTTAGGTCGGCGATCCTTACAATTTGTCCCTCCAAAGTTTTGGGCATTTCGTTTGGATTGTCGGTGATCAGGGGGCCTGCACCTTTGGAATGGTGAAGGATTCCGTCCCTGACTTCAAATGTGAGATTTAGGCCTTTTCCGTTGTTTTCCAATTTATCAACTACCCTTAGACTTTGTTGCTCATGACGAAAGCCGTTTGGTAAGAGTCGCTGCATAACCTCTTCGCCGGCATGACCGAAAGGCGTGTGTCCCAAATCATGAGCTAGAGATATTGCTTCGGCTAGATCTTCGTTTAGATCGAGTGCTCTGGCCAGAGTCCTGGCAATTTGGCTGACTTCTTGGCAATGAGTAAGTCTTGTACGATAATGATCGCCTTGCGGCCACAAGAAAACTTGGGTTTTACCTTTAAGGCGTCTAAAGGCTTTTGAATGAATAACACGATGGCAATCTATTTGAAAAGCCGTTCTAACAGGGCAGGGCGTTTCTTCTTTTTCTCTTCCCCTGTGTGATGCGGAACGAGCAGCTGCTGAGCACAGCAAACTTTCTTTGAGTTCGGCTTTTTCTCTTGGCAGAAGGTTCACTGTAGTACCTCCAAAATTCTTACAACTCCGTCGTCCGCAGCAGCAACAAGCCTTTGTCCTGATGCAATAGCCGGTGTAACATCAATCTCAGATTCCAAAGAAATTCTCCATACGATATCTCCGTTATCAGAATTCAAAGCGTAGAGTGAATGATCTCTTGAACCCACAAATAAAAGACCTTGGCTGTCCAGCATCGGTGCAGCCTTTATGGGCCCGGCAAGGTCGGTTTGCCATTTCACTTTTCCATTCTTGGCATCAACAGCAAATACTGATCCTGTCATAACGGTTGCATACAAGGTGTCTTCGGCTTGGTTAACTGCTATTCCGCTTTTAACAGCTCCTTTTAGATTTAGTTTCCATCGCATTGCGCCTTTTGGAGCTAATCGATATATAAAACCGTCTTCAGAACCGAAAACAACATCGTTGTCAGACAAGGCAGCTGCAGGTGCAAAGATTCTGCCCTTGGTTTCGAAAGAGGCTAATACAGAGGCATCCGGTTCGACAAGGTAAAATCGTCTATCGTGACTTCCGACAGCGATAACTCCATCCGGCCTAATTGAAGGAGAAGCGCTTATATGACCGCCAAGCCAAAGCTTGAATTTTACAATTCCTTCATTATTTATTGCGTACAGTTGATCTGCTCCAAAATAAACTGTTCCGTCTTCGTCAATAACAGGAGACGAATCAACATCCTGTTTTGCGTTGACAGTAAAACGAAGCATTCCGTCTGTAGCAAAGGCTATAAGAGTATCATCATCGCAACCGACAAAGACTCTGCCAGTTTTACTCACTGCTGCTGTAGAAAAAATTGGTTCTCCGCAAATATAGGTCCATCTCAAGTTTCCGTTTCGAGACAAAGCATTAAATGTTCCGTCAACAGAACCTATATATATAGTGCCGTCCGGACCGATAACAGGAGATGCCGCAATTCTTTTTCCGGTATGAAATCGAACAACTTCTTGAGGTGCTGAAGAAGGCCCGGCCAGGTCGGTTCTATAAAGGTGTTTGGGACCTCCTCCGTCCATTGCAAAAGGTAAATTGGGTTCAATCTTATCCTCCGGAGAGCCGGCGGCTTCATATGGTAAACCAACAGTGTCTTTTTTGTCATGCTCTACGGAAGACTCAATAGTAGATGAGCTTTGTGCGGATGGAGTAACAGATGCTCCCGGACCGCAAGTTATAAGCGATGATGAAATAAGGAATAAAAAAAATGTATTTTTAACAGTCATATTCTGTTCCCTTATACTCCAATTGCAAAGCAGATCCAATTCGTTGAGGTTTAACTTGTTGCACTTTGGGTATTCTTATAAAAAAATGGATTAATCGGTTAAGAAATAATTAAATATTTAGCAAGAATTTGCATATTTGTTGCTTAGCGTTGTGCTAACAGTCGTATTTGGAGTAAATAATAATACCTTGTTTTCGGTTGATAAGAGGAGGTCAAAGTGAAAGCAGACAATAAAACAAATCTAAGATTATCGGTAGATTCACAAAAACCCTCAGATTCTCTTGGTAATGAAAGACAAAATAACAGGCTGAGTTTATCAGAGAACAAAGACGAGCTTGAACAGATTGTTGACGAATCACTTTTGTTGCGTAATGAGGTCTTTTCTCCTTTGGCTCGAATTTCGGAGATACCTTTTTGTCGCAGTTGTAGTCCCAATTCCGAAACCAAGAAGCTTCGTCCTGTAAGGTGCGGCAACTCAAATAATATTTGAAACAACTGAGAAAATGTCTCTTAGAGAAAACAGAAATCCAACTATTAGAATGACAATCGCTATTTGGGGGAAGTAAGAGCTTTTGCTTCTGCTATGTCGGCAGCGCATCTAAATCCGAAATGATGGAAAGGATCATTACCTGGTACGTGAGATCGGCGATAATATGATGTTGCATATTCGGCAGGCCAGTACCATGAACCTCCTCGAACTACTCGGCGTCTCATCTTGTTGCATTTTTCGTCTCCGGCACAAGGTCCTTTGGGATCGGGACCTGTACATTCGGCTCCGCAATGCTCATAACTTTTAGAGTACCAATCGTAAACCCATTCCCAACTATTTCCCGCCATGTCGTATAAACCGTAAACTCCGGGAGGTTTTGACCCCACAACTTCGGGTCTTCCTTTTTCGGGATGGTTGCTTGCCTGAGGAATGCCGCATGATCTTCCCTTTTTATCCATATAAACCATATGTTCACAAGACGGTTCATCATTACCCCATGGATATACTCTACCGTCTGTGCCTCTCGCAGCCTTTTCCCATTCTGCTTCTGTCGGCAGATGTTTTCCTGCTACCTTGCAGTAGTTTACAGCATCGTACCAACTGATTCCGTTTATAGGTTGATTTGGTTTGTTAAAATCCTTGTAGTTGGGACCCGCTTTCTTGCATTTGCCGGCTTTAATACACTCTTGAAACTCAGCATAGGTGACTTCGTTTATATCCATATAAAAGGTTTGAACCCATATTGTCTGCTGCGGTTTGGCATGAGGAGGTCCGTCGTTTGAGCCTCTAATAAAATTACCTCCTGGAATACATGCCATAGCTTTGGGAGTATCTCCGCATGGCAAAACAGTCGGCGATGCAGTAGGCAAAACATCTTTTGGTGGATTACTTGCTGTTGCAGCTGTTTCTTTCGGAGTCTTGCTATTGGGCAAAACAGTCGGCGAAGTAGCTTTTTCAACAGCGATTACGGTTAAAGAGAATCCGACTAATATGAACACACATAACAGTGCAGTTTTATATAGCTTGCTCATTTGTCTTCCGACGGCAGTTTGTCTACAACAGATACTCCCGTTTTTTTGTCCACGGTACGAGCTTGTACAATGGTCCAAACATTGAATGTTTTCTTATGGCCTATCCATGCAGTAAAATTCTCTCCAGTTTGTACAATATAGTCATAAACACCGTCAGCTGTCCAAGGTTGTTTTGTTCCTGCCGTACGAATGACCTTTGTTTGGGAATCGTATGGCAGAGATAACATGTTCTGTTTGTAATCATCCGAAAACTTAAAGTACTGCTCTGCATTAGATAGGTATAAAGTCCTGATTGTAAGACCGCATTTTCTTGCGGCATCCCCCACCTGCTTGACTGTTTTTTTAGCCGTTAGGTCTCCTCTTACGGGATATACACGGTTTGTTCTAAACAAAGAGACAATATAGTCATATTGAGACTGATCGGTTAAAAACGTGGGTACGCCGACTTTTCCAAAAGTTTTAACAATGCGTACTAAACGCCTTCGTACAAATTTGCTTCCCATTTTTAAAGCTTGAAGAACATCTTTTTGAAACTTCGGATCTTTGTCAGAATAGGCTTGTTGAACTAGAGCCTTTGTTGAAGAATAGTTTTCCTCTGACCACATCTTTGTAAAAGTTTCGGGATCTTTTGCATTCAAGAAGATAACACGAAATACATAATGCAAGCTTACTACCATTTGATCAAAATCTAACGGAACAAGCACTTCCGGTTTTGCCCAAGCAGCCATTAGATAGTTTTGATCTGTGCCCAAACCGACAAATACTCCTCCCGAATTGGAAATGCTATTTTTAAAAAGATCGTGCCGCTGCTCATCTGAAATCCAATAGTGGCTGTCACGGGTAAGTTTTTCCGGATGCGGGTCAGGTTCAACAGAAGAAAAAGCTGTGGCCCACTCAGCGGGGATTGGTGACAGAACAGGTGACTGTGATTCCGATGCAGATATATTCCTTTGGGATATTAGGAGAATAAGAGTTGCCAAAACGCTTACGTTAAAAAAAACTGAATTCCTTTGCTGTTTCATTATTCCTCGTTCTTGTTTTACTTTTTAATCGTTTCTTAGGACCGCCCAGAACAGCGGTTTATTCATTAACGAACAAAAGAACTCAATCATTCTAGCCGCAGCACTTTTTAAATTTTTTACCGCTTCCGCATGGACAAGGTTCGTTTCGGCCTACTTTAGCTGTTTCCCTGACAAACGGAGGTCTACCTACTATTTCACCGTCTAAAAAGAACCACTTTTCTCCTTCTCTTTTAAAAACGGCTCGTTCATGGTGATGCTCCTCCTTGCCCTTTTGGATGTAGCTTGCAACAAATTCCACCTTTCCTTCTTCATCTTCTGAAGTGCCTTTTTCAGTGGAAATAATATTGAGACCTGTCCATTTGGAATTTCTGGACCAAGCTAAAGCCGAGTCTTCATCAAACTCTGAAATAGCTGTTTTGTGTGTTGTCTTCTTTACATAGTCAATTCTTCCAGTTACATACGCCGAATAGCGAGAGCGCAATAATGCTTCAGCTGTAGGGGCGTTTTGGGTTCCATCCAAAAAGGGGCCGCAACACAAATCTGTTTTTTTTCCCGAGCCGCATACACAATTATCCATCTGTTACCTCATTTTTTTTAATCAACCTATGTTACATGGCAATCCAGCCCAAAAATCGGCTGAGACGTGCAGATGCTTTAAATTTCTTCTACATCGTTTTGTATTAGAAAGGAAAGATGCTTTTGATGCCATTCTATAACAGAATTGAAAATTCAATTGGTTTTACAATAAGGTTTGTAAGTAAACATAAAGAATGCAGAAAGAATGCAGAAATACCTCAAGAAATTATTGAATGTTTTACTGAATTGTGAAAAAGTTTAAATCATTTTGGGAAACCGTAATAGGAGGCGAAAATGCGAGGTTTGGGATTGAAAATTTTGGTTGTTGCAATTGCTTGCAATGTATCATTGTTAAGCATTGCATGTGACGAAGAGGAAAAAATGGTCTGTTGCGAATGCACATGTTACGCTAATACCCCTGATGTTAACGATGTTAAGAAGAATATTAGCGGAATGAATATTGATTGCATATCTAAATGCAGAACCCATTGTGACACTGTTGAAGCAAAACTGTCAAAGGATCCCAAGGAGGTTAAGTGCGAAAGTCAAGAGCAGTCGACAAAATAGCATTTTTTTCAAAAAAGGTTTCAAAGTCCGCAGTTCGATTATCACAATAATTTCTTTTTTAAGTCGACAAGTCTATCGTAGAATTCATTGGGAACGTTAAGATTTCCGGGACCGTAACCGAGTCGAATTGAGGGCTTTATGGCTCCATGGAAGTCGGAACCTCCGCTTTGAAGCAAATCGTGTTTACGTGCCAGTCCGGATAACTTCTTAATATCTTTTTTTGAATATCCTGAATAGCATGTTTCTATTCCTAAGAGACCGTGTTTTTTCAGTTGGTTTATTAGAGCGGACAGCTCAGAACCTCCTCTTTTGGTCTGATCCGGATGAGCTATTATGGGAATTCCCGAGGCTTTTCGTATTACTGAGACCGCTTCGGATTGGGGAATTCTTGTTTTCGGAATGTATGCTGCACCTCCTTTGGCGAGGTACTTTAAGAAAGCCTCTTCCATTGAACCGACATAACCCTTCCTTAATAAGATTGATGCAAAATGGGGCCTTCCAATTATTCCAGGACTAGCTTCTTCCTCAACCTCTTCAGTTGTTATAGAAATTCCAATTGTGCGCAGTCGATTTACTATTTTGATATTGCGTTTTTTTCGTTCTTGCTCCGCAAAAGATAACATTTCCAGGAGCTCCGGGCTTTTATGATTAATAAATAGACCCACAATATGTAGGGCACCTGTTTCTATTTCGGCAGAAATTTCCACTCCCGGAACAAAATTGATGCTTTTTCCTATAGCAGCTTCGATTGCTATTTCGATACCGTTAACTGTATCGTGATCTGTAACAGCTACTGCAAAAAGTCCGATACTAAGAGCTTCGGTTATAACTTCTTCAGGCGATAGAGTGCCGTCCGAGTAGCAGGAATGACAATGCAGATCAATCAAGATTGTTTCACATTTTCAGGTGAGTGAGAGCTGAAGGATGTAAATTCCTCTAATTTTCTTTCCAAACGTCTAATGTCTTCAATAATAAGATTTAGTTTCTTAAAAAGAAAAAAAGCCCAAGCAAAAAGAAGCCACATAAGGGTTGCGCCCAGAATAACTGCGATAGTCTCTGTGAGAGTGTACTGATCAGACAATGCATTGTACATAATAATCCAAAGAGCCGCTGCAACCAAAGATGAAGCACCTGTTCTCCAAAACCAGGCACGTGTGCGTTTATGGCGAATGATTAAATTTTTTAGTTCCTGCCTGGTTTTTTCGTAGTTAAGCTGATCAAATGACATGTACTAATCCTAGCGGCTCTTTTATCGAGAAGCAATGGAAGGAATACTTTTTGTAAATAAAACAATTGACTATCTTTTTGCACATTTCAATACTTGTTCACACTTACAGTATGCAATAATTGTTTTAGATGTTATGCTTATCGCAGTAACAGAATCGAAAGGATTATTAAATGAAAAGTCTGTGTTTTCCGAAAACAGGTTTACTCTTAATACTACTGATGTGCTTTTCCTGCTCTGAATCTCACCAAAGGTTTGAGGTACAGGAAGACAGCGGGGAAACTAACGGGACGGGCGATACTGATATCGACACTGATACTGACACTGATACTGATACAGACACGGATACCGACACCGATACGGATACCGACACTGATACGGATACCGACACTGATACGGATACCGACACCGATACGGATACCGACACCGATACGGATACCGACACCGATACGGATACCGACACTG
>CAYWLQ010000112.1:0-18994 GCA_964458775.1 uncultured Myxococcales bacterium
ACTAATTAGTATAATAGGCTATACCTGCTTTGTAGGCCAACACGTCAAAAAGCAAAAACTGATCAGTCGTCAAAGTTTGTTGTGCGACACTCTTTACTATGTTCCAATTTGGACTTGATGACGCAGCCCAAATATCTTGGAGTTGGGTAATGTTTATACGGTAAGGCGTAGATACCGAAAAAACATCATATATATACCTAGTCCAATCTAGTTCTACTCCTTTATTCTGGTCGCCTACAGGAGGCGGACACCTGCGCTTCATCCACCTGTCAAAATAATTAGTATCTTCCTCCTTATTTACGACATATGATTTAAATGGCGTAATAGGATATGAAATATAGCTTACACCATGAGGACTACTATCCGGACTAGGTACCATAAGAGCTTCTTTGGGATATACAAAAACTCCATCCATGTATTCTCTATCATTAAACATGGCTGCAGAATAAAAATAGGCAAATCCTTCACCTTGGCTGACTCCAATAGTATTGCGGGATGTTAAACAGTGATCATCCATATTGGGGTTCACAAAGGAGCAACCACATTGCCAAGGCGTTCCTGACCATCCGTAACTTCCTCGGTTTTTAAGACCATTTGCCGCATATGCAACCCGATGACCTATTTCATGAGCAACGGAAAACTTCCAAGCTGTAATGTCATGTCCATAAACATCATTACCAAGACTTTGAGCATTTTCTGATACACAAAGACCCTTTCCTCCGGGGCTGCCAGGCTCGTACCATGCATCTGTGCATTCTGCATGACTAACCCTAATGTAGGTTTGTGTATTAGCCCTGTAGTCCAAAGTTGTTCTCATGCTAAGCAATCTTCCAAGAATCGGCATTACATTACCATATGGGCTTGTCCAGTTGGGCTGAAACGTATGTGTATGATTTCCTGGTCCTAGTCCCGAAACTGTAATATTACTGTTCAGCCAGATAAAATTACCTCCCCAAGCTGCCTCCGGCACATTAATCCAAACTTCTCTGGTGGTATCTCGCTGAACATATGTACCCTGGCCAAATCTGTAATAGTTGTATTGAACAGGTAAACTAGGCGTGCAACCGCTGCTGTTTAAGATCCCTTGCCAAATATTTGTCCAAGGATCATTAGGAGAATTTCGTCCGAGGACCCTGGCCAAACCATAACCGGCCGGTCTCCAGAGTTTATTGTTGCTATAATAAATATCCTCTCCAAAACCGGCATCAACATATCTGCTTTCCCAAGTTGTACACCACGTCATGTTGGTCTGTGCTGTTGCCATTGAAGAGATTGTAACTGTCCCGACAAATCCCAGCATCATCAATGCACAGAGAAATATTCTTTTCGTGTTCATCTGCTCACCTCCAACAATTCTTTCAGCTCACTCATATCACCTACGGAGATATCCATTCCAACTTCTCTAATTTCTCCAGTTCCTAATTTTTTTACAACATTGCTATCATCTAGATAACTAATCTCTTTAAATTCCTTGCCGTCATAGATCCGCCCAATTACCTGCGCCATTTCTTTCCGGTCAGAGATTGAATTAATAAGTATGCCCTTATGTTCAGATAAAAACACATTAATATCAAACACAGATACTTCTTTGTAATTATTGAAATGTTTGTAATAAAAAACGGTTGACAATATTGTCCGGTTTAGAGGTCCGGCTGGTGTTTGCAGGGTCACTTCTAACTCTATTCGGCCTTGACTTATGTTGCGAAGGGACTGAATGGGAAGTTTTTCTGCATCAATTGAAAAAGAAACATTTCCCTCTCGTTGCAAGGATGTACTTTCAAGAGGCATCTCTGAAATCGTACTTATCAAACCGTAAGTATGTAATATCGGTTTAATACTAATGTTTTCTTTTGTGAGATTCTGTAACTCTACTTCGATAGCCGGCATATTACTCGTTGTACCTTTCTGCATACCTTTAATAGAAATACCAACTAGATGTGTCGGTCCGCCTGGTGCAAGTTTTTGGGGAAGAGTATCTTTATCATAAGAAACTCTTACAGATGCCTCGCTGTTGGCTCGATCAATTTCTTTTAACTCTTCTTATGATATATTTTCTTCTTTAACAGATAATGGAGAAATGTCATTTGACATCTCATTTAACATTTCATTCTTGTTAATAATGGAAATACCCATTGCCCCGTGATCAAGGTTGCTGACTCCTTCTGCACTTATTGGCGCATCTGTACTTGCTTGTTCTTCACAACCAAGCACTGCAAACAAAAAGCACAAAAATATCCATCGTTTTTTCATTTTTCCTCCGGTTTTGGTTTACGAGCATGTTTTTAACTCGTCGTTATGTCGAACCGCTAGGTCCGAGTGTTTGTTATTGACATAACTGTTTCGAGCTGAGGCCTCAGCGCTTAACAGAACAACAGAATAAATTGTAAACAAAAGATATAGACTACTTGACCCAAACCCTACAAGCGGAGCTATTTGCGTTGCGTTGCGTTGCGTTGCGTTGCGTTGCAAAAATAATGCTAGTTGCCCAAAACTACTCATCGCATTTACCCATCCCTCGTAGACATGTAGTCATGACTACGCTTCACAAACTTTCCTACAGCAAATTTTAGAACCTCATTTTTTAATTACGGGTTTAGTGAACAAGAAAGATATGCAATTATCAGTCGGAATTTGTTGTTTTGTATTTTGTCTTTTATTAGAAAAAGGTCAAATCAGAGATAAGAAGCAAAGGCTGCGTGCATTATTTTACTAAGACAAAGGGAATGCTTAACCGATCTAATCCATCATAAAAAGAAAACTTATCGGTGACGGAAGCTAACCGCAACAATCCCTGCGAATAGTCCCCAGACCGATTCCTTCGTATTTTAGTTCAGCAGGTCGGTCTTTTCCTGCCCAGACATTGCGCCCGTCTATTACAAAACCGTTGTTAAGAAGGCTTGTGACTTTATTTAGATCTGCATCGCGATAAGCATTCCAGCCTGTGACTATTAACAGTGCGTCCGCTCCGTTTAATGCATCATACATGTCATCTACATACTCAATCTTGTCGGTTATCAATCGCTTGAATATCGGTGCAGCTATCGGATCGTGGGCTTTTACTATTGCGCCTTGCTCTAACAAAGCTTTCACGATGTAGATTGCAGAGGATTCTCTAATATCATCTGTTTCAGACTTAAACGCCAACCCCCAAACGGCAATCTTTTTGTCTTTTACAGTTCCGTTCAGTCGCTCTTTTACTTTGTTAAAAGGAACCATTTTTTGTTTATCATTGGCGCGATCTACTGCTTCCAAAACCTCCAACGGATTGTTGTGTGCTTTGGCTGTGCGCAGGAGAGCCTGCACATCCTTGGGAAAACATGAACCTCCGTATCCGCACCCGGGTTCAAAATAATACTGCCCAATTCTGGGGTCTGTTCCTACTCCGCGGCGAACGCATGAAATGTCCGCACCAACAGCTTCACAGAAATTGGCCATCTCGTTGATAAAAGTAATTCTGGTTGCCAAGAATGCATTGGCTGTATACTTGGTCACCTCGGCACTGCGAGGGTCCATACAGATAATACGTTCGGCTGCATCGTAGTAGCCGTAAAGAGGAGCATAAAGAGCTCTCATTATTTCTTCGGCTCGCTTATCGGTTGTTCCGATTACTACTCTGGGCGGACGCATAAAATCATTAATAGCCTCTCCTTCTCTCAAAAATTCGGGATTGGAGACAACCGCAAAATCACAATCAGTATTGGCGGCAATTACTTCTCTAACTTTCTCGTTTGTTCCTACAGGAACAGTAGATTTACAGGCTACCACGGTATACTTTGTTATATTTTCAGCAACAGTCTTTGCTGCCGACAAAACGTATGACAAATCTGCCGAGCCGTCATCTCGCTCAGGTGTTCCCACAGCGATAATTACCACATCAGCCCACGACACACCTTCTCCAACCGCTGTTGAGAACTGCAATCTTCCCGCTGCTTTGTTTCTGATAAACAGTTCATCCAAACCGGGCTCATAAATTGGAGTTTTGCCAAGATTCATATCCGCAACTTTTTTTTCATCGATATCAACACAGCGAACATCATGTCCGATTTCAGCAAAACCGGCACCTGCAACCAAACCGACATATCCGCTACCTATAACACATACTTTCATATAAAACTCCCGTAGCATCCCTCGTTAGGGAAGTAAATTTGTCGAAGACTAACTCAATTGTTCGCTTTGTTGCAAGGCAAGATTTGGCAGACAAGAGTCCATGTATAAGTAAATTCGGGCTGTTAAAAAGTGCCCGAAAACCTTCAACTATCAACCTATCTCTAAATAATCTGCAATAATGGTTTTTCGACCGAAGCCCGGAAACTCAACTTCAACCTTTGTTCTCTCCGCATAATCTATGCTAAGCACTTTTCCAATGCCGTAGCGAGCATGTCGAACCTGTGCACCCGGTTTAATTTTTTCTGAACTCGGTCTTTGGTCATAGCTGGTATCAACCCATTGACCTTCAACAGGCGGTTTTTTGGGCAGCGGTCCGGCAGAAAAAGAGGTTTTCGAAAAGGTATTTTGTGCTGCAGATCTCGAAGTTGAAATTCCTAACGTTTGAATTTTCGGACGATTCGGTGTTAAATTTTGCAACAACTCATTAGGAATATCTCTAAAATAGATTGACCTTGGTCTTATACGAGTTTGGCCGAAAATTGTTCTATCTCTAGCAGCAGAAAGAACAAGCCTTTTTCTCGCTCGGGTCATTGCTACGTAACACAAACGGCGTTCTTCTTCCATTTCCTCATGGGAAGGCTCAGATGAAAACACTCCGTCACCGCTACGAATATAGGGAAACATACCTTGTTCCATTCCGGTAACAAACACGGCATCAAACTCCAGGCCTTTTGCTGAGTGAACAGTCATCAGGGTAACTTCTTCTCCGTCAAAATTTGCCTGATCCACATCGCTTTGCAAGGTTATCAGCTCCAAAAAAGACTCAAGAGTCGGAGTCTCTGATTCGCTTTCAAAGGCGGCTATTGACCCCAAAAGCTCTTCTAAGTTTTGAGTACGAGACTCTGCTTCTACAGATTTGTCTTGTTTTAACGCTGTCATATAACCGCTATCGGACAAGACCCTTTCAGCCAGGTGATGAGGTCCTTCATCGATTTCCATTCGCCAGCTCTCCACCATGTTACGAAATGATACAAGTTTTTGAGCCGCCGAACTTCCTATATCGGCCTCCGTTGAACGAAGAATAGCATCAAAAAGTGAGATATCGTTGGAAGCAGCAAAGGCAGCCAGTCTTTCAATAGTTGTCTTTCCGATTCCTCTTGTCGGAACATTGACCACACGCAGAAAAGCCGCAGCATCACCGGGATTTTGAACGAGTCTAAGATAAGCCAGTACATCCTTTACCTCAGCACGCTCATAGAATCTCATTCCTCCGACTACCCGATATGGAATTGCCATGGTTCGAAAAACTTCTTCAAACACACGAGACTGTGCGTTGATTCGATAAAATACCGCTTGCTCATTTAACCCGATACCGTCTTCTCTGGAGTCTTTTATCGCTTTCGCAACCAATCTGGCCTCTTCGCGTTCGTCTTCCGCTTCGATAAAGATAATTTTTTCACCTGCATCACCGTCAGTCCACAGTTTTTTGGGATGCCGCTCCAACAACATGGACGCTACAGAATGTGCAGCAGCCAAGATATTTGCAGTAGAACGATAGTTGCGATCCAACATAACCCTGACGGTTCCAGGAAAAACCTTATCAAATCCCAGAATATTGCGAATTTCAGCACCTCTCCATGAGTAGATGGATTGATCATCATCGCCCACCACACAAATATTTCCTAATCTGGAACTCAAGCTTTTTACTATTTCAAGCTGAATAGCGTTGGTATCTTGAAACTCATCCACCAAAATATGATCAAATCGATGTTGGAGCTGTCGCCGAAATTCCTCATGATCTCGTAGGCCGCACATGGTTCGATAAAGCAAATCACCAAAATCCAGTGCAGAAGATTCACGCATGCGTTTTTCGTACAGAGCAAATATTTTTTTAACTGTTTCTCGGTAAAAGTCGCCGGATGAATAGTCCTCAGGACCTATACCTTCCTGTTTGGAACGGTTGATTTCGTGCTGAACAGCTCTCGGCGCAAAGTTTTTATCGTTAAGATCCAAATCACGAATGCACCGGCTGACCATGGTTTTTTGGTCAGAATCATCATAAATTGTAAATCGTGGATCAACACCTATAAGTTCGCCGTACATTCGAAGAAGACGGGCGCAAGTCGCATGAAAAGTAGAAACCCAACAGTCTTCACCGCGCCCTTCCAATAATTTTACCACCCTGTCCCGCATTTCCTTGGCCGCTTTGTTGGTAAAAGTAACAGCCAAAATACGCCGCGGATTTACCTTGTGGTTTTTTACCAAATTGGCAATTCTATAAGTAATTACACGGGTTTTCCCGGATCCGGCACCGGCAATTACGAGCAGCGGACCGTCAACATGGGAAGCTGCTTTATACTGTTGTTCATTGAGTTCTGTTGCCAAATCAAACATGCGCGTCACCGTACAAAAACCGGAGCGGTACGGCAAGCCTGTTTGTATGAATTATATAAATAAAAATCCGCAATCGGAAAAAATGGCTTTATTCGTTACTGACTGCATCTCCTCTTACACTTTCCCTTATTGTCAGGATTTCTCTTTTATCTATTTGTTTCCAGGCAGCAACCACATATGGGTCAAATTGACTTCCCGTCATATCATCTATTTCTTTGCATGCAATTTCATGTGACAAAGCCTTTCTGTAGGGTCTGTCGGAGGTCATTGCATCGTAGGTATCAATGACAGCAAATATTCTTGCACCTACATAAATATCTTCTTTTGATAACCCTCTTGGATATCCGCCGCCGTCCCATCTTTCGTGATGAGCCCTTACCAACTCTCTCGCATTACCTAGAAATTCTATTTTTTCTAAAATATGATACCCATATTCGGAATGCTTTTGCATTTCCCGCCATTCCTCAGCGGTAAGTTTTCCGGGTTTTAACAGAATATTATCTGAGACTCCTATTTTACCGACATCATGAAGAAGTGCACCTCTTTCTATAACCAAAAGCTCATCTCCAAAAATACCAAGCTGCATTGCCAATCTTCTGGCATAAACAGAAACTCTTCTTGAATGCCATTGAGTTTCTGTATCGCGAAGATCTAGAGCATTGTTTAAACCGAACAACAAGTTTGATGTACGGTCATGAACTTCAAACTCTAATCTTTTGGTAAGACCGGTAAGCTCATCGCATTTGTAGCGAAGTATTTCCACCAATTGTTTGTGTTCTTTTGTAATTTGATGACTGTCCAAGGCACGTCTTAAAGTCTCTCTAAGTTTTTCCCGATCCCACGGTTTCGAAATAAAACCGAACAGTCCTACCCTGTTAACCACATCGGAAACCATTAATACATCATCTCTTCCCGAAATTAAAATTCTGCTGCTGTCAGGGCAAATCTCAGCTACATTCTCTAAAAAATCAACTCCGTCCATTCCCGGCATTGAATAATCTGAAACAATTATATGAAAGGAATGCTCTTTTAGTATATTCAGACCTTCTAATCCTGAATGCGCTAAAACAATATTGACATCTGTATTTCGCAAATCTCTAACAAAAGAACGTCTGACAAGTTCATCATCATCTACAAACAAAATAGATGCAGGCTCTCTAGGCGCAATTAACCCGTTTAAAGAAGGATGAATTTCTGAGGAAAGTCTTATGCAGGCATCAATTTGATCAATTTCATTCATATGCTCTCCCTACAAACCATAAATAAGAACATAAAAGCAATAACCATCAACAAATACGACTCAACTGCCTATGACTTAATAGTTTCAAATAATACAGTCCAAAACATAACGGTCTCACACTCGTAAACGCCTGTCATTCTTACAAATGCGGTAGTATATCAATAGGCTGACCTTGATTTTTGCCTACAATTTCATCGAATATTATTTCCTATTATTGTCAAACGTTCGGCAAAAAAAGTTGCCAGATAGGATAGAATAAGACTGTCGTCTTCTGAAAAACCTTCCTCCGAGTTAGTTTTAGTCAACTCAAGAACACCGAAAAGACAGTCGCCGTACTCTATAGGAGTACACAAAATGCATTGTCCTTTTGTTTTGTATTTGCAAATTAAAGCTTCTTTTAACACTGATATTGTTGAATGATTTTTGAGGGAAAATTCAATCATCGGGGAGTCTTCGAGGCTTTGATTTTTAAGCTGTTCTTTGTTGTCAGTATCAAATGATGCTGCAAGTTCCATGATTTCGTTGTTTAGCGGAGTTACCATCAAACATCGACCTTCAGTAGATTGAATAAGCTCTTTCGCCGCCAAAATGATGTGTTCTGCCAACATGTTCTTGTCGGTAATAGAGAACAAATTTTGGGTCTTTATAAGTGCATCAACCAGTTTAGATTTTATTTTTGAATGCTTTTTATTTTCGGTCGGTATTATTCTGTTAAATACTTCATAATTATCAATACAGTATCTGTTGTAAAACAAACCTTCCTCACCCAACAGCGGAAAGATAATTTTGGGTTTGTCAGAATTCCAACTTTGATAGTTTAAGGAGAGCACGGGGGGAAACCTAAATTTTTTTTTATCTGAAAGCACTAAAATATGAAGTGAAACAAAAAGGTCTTGGTCCTCTGAATAGTTTTTCAAAACCTCTGCAAAATGAAATTCTGCAATATCAGCAAGATCTTGTTTGACAACTACATTAGAAATAGAAAGCACACGTTCATGAAATTTGACAGCATTCTTATCAAAAATAAATTCCTCGCAAATCTCAGCCTTCATTTTTGTGTTTGATATCGACGTATCAAGTCTAGAGGCAAACTTGTTATGTATTGAGGTTTCTGCTTCAAAACTATTTATCCTAAAAGTTCTTTTATATAACGGATCAAATGCAGTAACCGAGTTTTCAAAATGCTGAATACATAAAAGACGAGGAGGTATTCCTCCGTCTATTTTTTGTTGAGATAAACCTTCTGAGAGAGCGGCATACCAGTCTTTTGCCTTGATCGTTAACACACAAGTCAATTGATTGTGATGGGACGATTCAATATCAATATAGAATATGGGCATTATCCAAACTCCCGCCGCATTACGGCATAAAATCATTAGCAACAGCATTTTGCCAGATTTGTTACTCTTTCGTCACAGCAATGTTACCTTAAGCCGTTACAAATATATTAGGAAAAATGAGGTGAGAAATGAACGATAATAAAAGATTACAATACCAAATGGCGGTTATATCCGCAATGATGTTTGTGTCCCTTTTAGGCGCCGCGTTTTTCGGCAGCTAAAAAGAAAATTGGCAGTCGGTTTGAGAGGCTCTTTTTGAAAATCACTCTATTTATTGGAAACACCTGCAAACACAGCTGTTAGACCTTCTAAGGCAGGTCGTTTTACTCTATCAATATCAACCAGCCCCCACCATTCTTCGTTAAATGTATTATCAGGATATGGTCCGCCGCCCGGAGCGATACCTCCGTTATCTTGAACAGATGGGTCACCTCCTTCTGCTTTCCACCATTCGTCTGCCCATTCAAAAACAGTTCCTCCCGAACAAGGTCCTCCCTTCAAGGTTGAGTTTTCTATTATTTCCTGTGACAAACTTGTAACCGCATGCCTTTGACTGACAGGATCATAAGCGTTTACCTCCGGCAAAGCATTAAAAGCATCCGCACCGTATTCTCCCATAAACATCGGTTTGTCAGAAACTGCTGCCCATAATTCAAAGAGATTGCCGAAGCTTATACCTCTATAGGCGTTAATTCCCCATACGTCGATATCAGGCATGGCATCAACAGTTTCAACACTCGGTACCTCACCGTATATCGTTGCAATCGGATGAGTGTCGTCAATAGAGCGAATAAGAGCGGCAGCTTCGTTTATTCTTTCCACAGTAGCGCCATGAGACAAATTTACATACAAACCGTTATAGTTCCATTCGTTTCCGATTACCCACATTAGAATCGCAGGATGGTCTTTTACTGCGTTTACACGAGAAACAACTGTGCTTACCTCCGCACCGCCCCAAGGATATACCGTATTGAGAATGTAGATTCCCGACTCATACAGAGCATCAAGTACGGAGGTATCTGTGACAGGTTCATAAGTTCGAACAACATTGATTCCGGCTTCCTTCATCATCGGAATGTCAACAGCTCCGAGACCTTCATAGTTCAAACCCTCCGGATGCACGGAACCTTTGGGCACAGGATTCCAACAAACGCCTTTTAGAAAAAAAATTTCTCCGTCAATCAAGATATTGCGACCGTCAATGCTTATTCCAAACGGTTTTGTTTGTTCTGTGTCTGAGTCGGTATCCTCAACATATGTATCTGTGTCAAAATTGGCATGCGTATCGGTATCGGAGTCAGAGTTTATATCAGAGCCTGTGTCTGTATCGGTGTCTGCATCTGTATCTGCATCTGTGTCTGTATCGGTATCTGCATCTGTGTCTGTATCGGTATCTCCGTCGGTATCTCCATCTGTATCCGTATCGGCATCTGCATCTGTATCTGCATCTGTATCTGCATCTGTATCCGTATCGGTATCTGCATCTGTGTCTGTATCGGTATCTGCATCTGTATCTGCATCTGTATCCGTATCGGTATCTGCATCTACATCTGCATCTGCATCTGCATCGGCATCTGCATCGGCATCGGCATCGGCATCTGTAGCGGTATTAGGCACTTCCGTAGTACTGTCAGTTTCGACTATGTCCAGATACACAACATCTCTACCGCAAAAAGAAGCTGACAGAAAAAGCAAAGCAACACAAAGAAATTTTAACTTACACATTGCACACCTCAGGGCTGTTCTATTCTCGTTATCTTGCTGTTTTTTGAGACCTTTCATAATAGTATTGAAAGAGTCGACGCTATTCTAGAAGGAGCTTCTACAATAACTGCTCCTGCCGCACGAAGGCACTCAAGTTTATCAGACGCTTTGCCTTTGCCTCCTGATATTACAGCTCCGGCATGTCCCATTCTTTTTCCGGGAGGAGCGGTAAGTCCGGCAATATAGCAGATTACTTTTTTCTTCATATTTTCTTTTATAAATGTTGCAGCTTTCTCTTCTGCGGAGCCTCCGATCTCACCGATCAGAACCACTGCATCTGTCTCACTATCTTCCTCAAACATAGACAGCACATCCACAAAATCTATACCTCCAACAGGATCTCCTCCTATTCCGATACAAGTTGATTGACCGTAACCGGCAATTCTAAGCTGTCTAATCGCTTCATAGGTTAAAGTGCCCGAACGAGAGACAACACCTATATTTCCTGAAACAGCTTCTCGATGAGGAATTATCCCCAATTTTTGAGAAATAGACGGCGCTATTATTCCCGGACAATTGGGACCGATAAGACGAGACTTTGTTGTGTTTAGAAATTTAACAACCTCAAGCATGTCCAGAACAGGAATACCCTCTGTAATACACACTATAAGTTCAATCTTAGCTGATGCCGCCTCCATTATTGCATCACCTGCAAAAGGAGCCGGCACGAATATTACTGTTGCATTTGCCTCAGTATTCTCAACAGCATCTTCTACTGTATCAAAAACAGGAATTCTTCCCTCAAAAAGCTCTCCGCCTTTTCCCGGAGTAACTCCCCCTACAATTTTTGTGCCTGCTTCAAGCATTTGTATTGTATGAAAAGCTCCCGCCTTGCCTGTAATTCCTTGTACCAACACTTTGGTATTTGAGTTGACTAAAATAGCCATTAAACCTCCCGCAAATCGAACCATAATACTGTTTCTACTCAAATAGATAGTGCTTTTGTACGAACAAAAATAAGAGTTTGTTTTGTTATTGTCACAAGAGATATTGTAAGGATTATTGTAATGTGAGAAATGTATATATAGGTTGGTTTTTTATTTGGGAGACCGGTTCATATGAAAACTCTAAATTTTTCCGTTGCAGAACATTTTCCCGATGCAGATGCTTTTTTCAAAAACCTATCAAAAACTTGTGAAAACAAGTCGTTAGGTATTTCAACACAAACTGTGCCTTGGCAGATTATGTGGTCCTATTTGCAACGCACCCTTATCAGTACTGAACCTTTTGATGTATCAGAAGTCGGCAGTACTTGGGTGGCAAGCTTTGCTGATATTGATGCTCTTTGCGAATTCGACAATATAGATTTATTAGAAATTGACGCTCCTAACCGATTTGTTGATTCTGCTTGGCAAAGCACTTCTCTAATAAAAGACTCCAGAATATTGTCAATTCCTTGGATGGTGGATACCCGAGTAATCTTTTATTGGAAAGACATCCTCAAAAGCGCAAATATAGATGAAGAAGATGCATTTACGACACCTGCTCGTATGAATGAAACTTTAGCAAAATTGAAATCAGCATCAAAACCGACCTTGGCAATACCGACCTTTGCGGTAACCAACACGGTTCATCAAATCGCATCATGGTTGAGATCCACGGGTGCGGATTTCTTAAATGAAAACGCAACAGCAACAGCATTTTGTAATGAACAAGCTGTTGAAGGAATAATTTCATATTTTGAACTGGTTAAGTATCTTACCAGAAAATACGATTCTTTTGATATCGTATTGGAATCGTTCCAAACAAAAAAAGCAGCCGTTATGATAAGCGGTCCTTGGTTTATCCGCTATCTCAAGCTTCACGGAGCAACAGAAAAATATTTAGCCAATCTGGGTATCGCTTTGCCTCCCGGACCTCCTTTTGTCGGCGGTTCAAATCTTGTTATTTGGAAAAGAGAAGATGCTAAACGTTCAAATGATGCTGTTGAGTGGGTAAGACACCTAACTTCAACCGAATCTCTAAAAAAGGTATGTGAGATTACCGGATTATTGCCGGCAGTTAAGGGATTGCTTTCACCTGAAAACGGAAACGGCAATCAATTTCAAGAAATATTCGCAAAAGCTCTTAAAAACGGCAGACCTCTTCCCCAAGTAGCTTTTTGGGGTGCTATAGAAGCAGAATTGGTTCGGGTTTTCGGCAACATTTGGAGTGATTTAAAAGAAGACCCAAGATATACAGTCCGCAGTGTTGTTTTGTCTCATCTCGAACCGATGGCACAAATCTTTGATGACAAACTATACAGACACTCCATCGCCCCCAAAGCTCCGGCCTAGAAAAATACATTGTATAAAAAGGCTTTCTTATGCAAAAACTGGACACCTTGCATTGTGCTTGGTTATTCTAAAATAATGAGACGAAGGATTCTTATTTCAATAGCCGTTCTAGTTTATGTGATTTTGTTGTGCGGAATCTCCATTGCTGACATCTATTCAAAAGAAGACAAAGACGGAACAATTCATTTTACAAATCTCCGTCCTTCGGCTCAAGAAAGAGGAAAATACAAGGTCTATCTTAAGACTCCGGCAAATCGAATGGCACGCCCGGGCGTAGTTCCTGTACCGGCTACAAGTACGGATCCCGCTCGCTATTCTCGATATGATGCATCGATTCAAGAGGCTTCACGCACCTTTTCCGTACCCGAAACTTTTATTAGAGCAATAATAAAAGTTGAGTCCGACTATGATCCCAGGGTTGTTTCAGTTGCAGGTGCAGAAGGGTTAATGCAACTAATGCCGGGAACAGCCAAACGAATGAATGTAAAAGATTCATTTGACCCTCACGATAATATAATGGGAGGAACTAGGTATCTTCGCTATTTGGCCAACATGTTTAGCGGCGATATGGTTTTAACCATTGCAGGTTATCATGCAGGAGAAGGCGCGGTGCTCAAATACAAAGGTGTTCCGCCCTACTCTTCTACTCACGGCTATATTAAAAAAGTTCTTAGATTTTATAACCAATACAAAAACAAGAAATAGATTCCTAACCCAAAGCAGCTCGCAAATCTTCGTCGACAGTACTGATAGGCGCGATATTAAAGTTTTCAACCAAAACCTTTAGTACCGGTGCGGTCACAAAAGCGGGAAGACTGGGACCTAGTTTCATATTCTTAATCCCTAAGTGAAGCAGTGTAAGAAGGATACACACAGCTTTTTGCTCATACCAACTAAGAATAAAAGAAAGCGGCAGACTGTTGACATCTGTGTTAAACGCATTGGCTAAAGCAACAGCTATCTGTATTGCAGAGTAAGCATCGTTGCACTGTCCGATATCCAACAACCTCGGAATGCCTCCGATATCCCCCATGTCCATCTTGTTGAATCGATATTTGCCGCATGCCAAGGTAAGAATTATTGTGTCCTTGGGAGCCTTCTCAGCAAATTCTGTATAGTAGTTTCTTCCTGATTTCGCTCCGTCACATCCCCCCACTAAGAAGAAATGCTTAACAGCGCCGGTTTTTACAGCTTCGATAACCTTGTCTGCAACGCTCAGTACAGCATTTCGACCGAATCCGACCGTAATGGTTTTGTTACTTCCGTCCGAGGTAAATCCCGGAGCAGCTTTTGCAGCTTCGATTACAGGAGCAAAATTTCTATCCGCAATATGTTCCACTCCGGGCCACGCCACCAGACCGCAGGTAAATATTCTTGCTTTGTAGGTATCTTTGGGTTTTTGAATGCAATTAGTGGTCATTAAAATTGCACCCGGAAACTCGTCAAACTCTTTTTTCTGATCCTGCCAAGCGCCTCCGTAGTTGCCTGCAAGGTGTTTGTATTTCTTTAGTCCCGGATATCCGTGACAAGGAAGCATCTCTCCGTGTGTGTAGACGTTTATACCCGTTCCTTCTGTTTGCTGAAGCAAAGCATCCAGATCTTTTAAGTCATGTCCTGAAACCAAAATTGCCTTGCCTTGTTTGGGTTCGATACGCACTGCTGTCGGCTCCGGATGACCGTAGGCTTCTGTGTTGGCCGCATCTAAAAGTCCCATAACCTTTAAGTTGATTTCACCGACTTTAAGCGCCATTCCGGTCAAAGCCTCAACCGACTGCTCACGACATAAGAAATCTAATGCCTGATGAAAAAACGCATATACCTCGTCATCTTCTTTACCCAAGATCATTGCGTGATCAGCATAGGCGGCCATACCTTTTAGTCCGTAGGTAATAAGCTCTTCCAAACCTACAGCATCCTCGCCTTGAGCTTTTGTCCTGGCCGGAATGCCGATTCTTTCATACAAGGACAAAATACTGCTTCGATCTCGAGGAACAAAAACCTCCGCAATACCTTTTGCTTTATCAGGCGTTTTCCCTGCTTTTTGAGCCGCATTTTCGTAAAGAGCCTTTGCCTTTTCACGAATCGAAACCCCCTGTAAAACAAGATCCTCCAGCCTATTTGAGTCAAAATTTACATTAGTAACTGTTGAGAACAAAGAACTGACAACAAATCTATCTATAGCAATATCAGATACACCCAACTCACGAGCCCTTGTTGCATAAAAAGAAATGCTTTTGGCAACGAGAAGAAGCACATCCTGCAATGCCGAGACTTCGGGCTCTTTGCCGCATACTCCCTTTACTGTGCATCCGGTTCCTTTAGCTGTCTGCTCACACTGATAACAAAACATATCCATGAATAATCTCCTTTCTTATCGACCTTAACATAAAGTTGTTTTTCGTACTGAAAAAGCCTGCATCCGTATTTCGGTACCGTTATACCTTAATAACAGCCGGCGTCAACCTGACACCTGTTATTTTTTTAATTTTTCTATGGAACTATTTAAACAGCAAGCCTTCCACGATAGAACTAAGCTTTCCCAGTGCAATGGGCATTTGAATAAAATGATGGATAGCAGCCTCATTGATAGCTTTTACCATTACGTCAGCGTTTACTCGATCAGATACCAATAATCGCAATATTCCAGGAAATCTTTCTTTTACCCAAACAAGAAAATCAACTCCAGAACGACTGCCTATCTGAGCATCCTCTGCAATAACCATTGCAACAGGAACTTCTCCCATCATATTGCAGGCTTCATTAAAAGATAGAACACTGCGAACCTCAATGCCGGGATTGTTTTCCAATACTTGTACTGCTGCGCCGGCATCTCCCATGGGATTTCCGACAACCAAAATAAGAGGAGCACCGGTAAGTGCTGTATCTGCTACAACTCTGTCTCCGCCCATTTTTTTTGCAGCATCCAAAGCTCTTTGAGCTTCGTCGCACATATCTTTGGGTGATTTTCGGGTGCCCGAATGCCTTGTGGTAACACCTACGCTAACAGTCAAAGAGACAGATTGATCAATATTTCCAAATTCTGACGTACCCAAACGATGTCTCAAACGTCGAGCCACTGCTGCTGCGGCTTGCGGATGAGTATCCGGCAATACAACCGCAAAGGTATATTCACCGTATCGAGCAACACAGTCCCTTGAACGAAGTTCGCTTTCTATCAGTCTGGCTATTTGAGCCAAAGCATTTTCAGCACGTTGTTTTCCGTAGTGATCAGTCAATTTCGAATATCTATCTACCGATATCATTAACAGCGACAAAAATGATTGATCTCGATAAGATGCCATTGATTCGCCGTTAAGACGTCTTAGAAAATGCTCTTGATTTGCTATTCTGGTAAGGGTATCCGTACCGCCCTTAAATTGCCTTCTCGACACCGACAAAGCAACCCGCTCTTTTTTTTCCGGATCCCTAATAACAGAAACAACTCTTTCTAAAAGTTTTTCAAGAGAATCTGTTTTTGCGTGAAACCCTGCAATACCCGCGTTTTTGCACTTAGATTTTAAAACCGCTTCATCATAGTCAGCTATTACTATTGAAGGCGGAGCGGTATCTCCCATTTTTGTTTTAATTTCGCCGAATAACGTCAGCGCATCCTGTTGCATTAAATTATAGTCACTGAGCATTGCGTCAAGCTCAGATTCTGCAGCTAACTCCATTGCCTCAGCAGGGCTTTTGGCCGCCACAACCGAAAACCCTGCGTGTCCCAGGCCGTGTCTTACCTCGTTGAGATATGCGGAGTCTTCACTAACATAAAGAACGACAGGAGGATCAGAATCCCTGCCGTTTCTTCTTTCTGATTTTGGATAAATATCGTTATCAGTATTTGCCATACCGACTCTATCGGTCAGATTCTAAAAATATTAATATATATTTTAGGAAGGTTCTATTACGGTTGCTATTGCTTGACAAAGAGTGTCCATATTATCTTTTGTCATTCCCGCAACATTGATTCTACCGGAACCGACAATATATATTGCATATTCGGCCTTTAATCGTTCAACTTGGTCTTTGGTCAGACCCGAAAAAGAAAACATTCCGTTTTGGCGTTTGATAAAAGAAAAATCACGGCTGACTCCCTTTTTCGCAAGCGTTTCAACAAACAGATTTCTCATTTCGAGAATACGATTTCTAATTTCAGCTACTTCACCCAACCATTCCTTGTGCAGATCTTTATCGTTGACTATCTCCGTAACAACAGCTCCGCCGTGAGAAGGAGGATTGGAATAATTGGCTCGCGCAATCTGCTTGGCATGACTCAAAGCAGCCGAAGTTGTATCCTTTGTCTCTCCCACAATAGTCAAAGCTCCGGTTCTCTCGCAATATAGACCGAAATTTTTCGAAAACGAGCTGACAACAACAAATTCGGGGCATATTTCGGCCAATACTCTCAGACCTTCGGCATCTTCATCTACTCCGACAGCCAAACCCTGATAAGCAAAGTCGATCAAGGGAATAAGCTCTCGTTTTTTTAGAACCTCTGCAATACAGCGCCACTGATCAACAGAAGGATCGAGCCCGGTTGGGTTGTGACAACATCCGTGGAGCAATACAATATCGCCTTTAGGAATGTTCTCCAAAGCTTTCAACATACCGTCAAAATCCAAAGACTGCGTTGCTGCATTATAGTAGGTATAGGTTTTAAGAGAAAAACCCGCAGCTCCGAAAATCTGATTATGATTAGCCCAAGTGGGATCGCTAATCCAAAGGGTTGCATCAGGAGCATAACGTTTTAAAAAATCACCGGCAATGCGAAGCCCTCCGGTACCGCCGGGAGTATGCATTGTAACCGCACGACCCGATGTAACAAGAGAGGCATCTTTGCCGAATAAGAGCTCCCTAACAGCCTTGCCGTAGGCCGGCTCGCCGTCAATAGGCAAATAATTTTTGGTTTTTTCTCTATCAACCAGGCGTTTCTCGGCTTTTTTAACACTTTTCATGACCGGAGTATTACCGGCCTCATCCTTGTAAACACCGACACCCAAATTGATTTTCTCAGCACGAGGATCCTCGCGAAATGCCGCCGTCAACCCCAAAATAGGGTCCGGAGGCGCGGTTTCGAGTCTGTCAAACATTGTATTTCTCCTTTTGTAACAGGCTCAAGTAATCAAAGACCGTCGGCCCGTATATCAAGCATAGGCAACGAAAGACAAGAAATACCGAAGGAAAAAACAAAAAATACAAAACCGAGGAAAAAATCCCCACCCCAAACCATCCGCCCCGTCCACCCCACAACGCAGTCCACTCTGTCGACTATGTCAACTATGTCGACTATGTCCACTGTCCACGCGTGTCCACTGTCCACTCAACGCAAAATCATTCTTCAATTCAACGCAATGCGAAAGTTGTCTATAAATGCCCCCGGTGCGTTATTAAAAGCACTCGCGTAAAACATGAACCTAAATTGCACATGATAAGTTCCGGGTCCGGGAATATCACTAGATATTGACATTGTATGGCTATAATCCCAATCAAGAAGATCAGTTGTAAACGTAGACCCCAAGGTATTGAACGCAGTCCATGTAGTTCCGCCGTCAGTCGAAATTCTTCTCTGCAGCGTTAGATAATCGCTTGTATTATACACATCCAAATACATGTTCCAAACAACGTTCACATTCTGCCCGGCACACGCTGTCAACTCAAATACTGGCGAATAGAGATAACTTGTTCGGTTGTTGTCATAATTATCATTCAATCTCGTCGCCCACAAACACCCCGAATTACCGTTGGGACCTGAAACCGTAGTCTTACCCAATTCCCAATTAGAATTCTCGTGCACACTATTCGGATCACTTCCCGCTCTCCACCACCCATCAGTAGAACACCTATCCGTCTCATCATCCAAATTAAAATCGGCC
>CAYWLQ010000113.1:0-18979 GCA_964458775.1 uncultured Myxococcales bacterium
GCGAACGTAAACAAGAATTATTTGAAGAGGTTAGGATTGAAGCACCCTCTATCGAAGGAACAAATGACGGATATGCTGACTCACCGGAAGAACTACGCAAAGAAGATCGCGGAGTTGCTATTATCGATTTTACAATTTAAAAAACTTGAGACTATAATAAGTTTCTGCTCAATAAATTTGTTGTTCTTTGCTATTTTACAACACACCGGTTGTCGTTGTGAAGGACAGAGCAATATCGAAAGAAAAGGCGAGAGCCTGTCTTGGGAAAAGCTTAATCTTCTTGGTGACAAAGATGCGTTTTTGCGTGACGCGTTGATTATTATGAATATCAACAACTCTATTTCTCCAAACGCATGCAGGGATCAACAGACTCTAACTGTGCCTGACATTGATGAAAAAGTAATTTTAGAAAGACCCGCTAAGGGACGCTCTGTTGTTAACTGTATAGTGCAAACCTCATCATTTGAACAGTCTTCTTCTCTTATCGAAATTAGAGGCGATTTTATTGACAACAAATTGGTTCGAACAACATTTCGCTTTAGATCAGAGGAACGTCAGAAAGTAATTTTGTCATTAATAAAAAGATTGGGCAATGGAAATGAAATAAAATTCGCCGAAAAAGACATTCTTGATGAAAAAAACGTTTCCTATCATTATTGGCGGGATGTTTCTGAATTGTGGATGTTAAGCACGGAAGAACAGGAAAGTGTATTGTTGATAAGACAACATCTTGAGGAAAGCCTAAAACTTCCGCTGCCGCCTGATTCCTCCAAGAGAGGTCAGCCGGTTTCTCTTGAAGATATTGGCATAGGCAAGTTGGACCTTAATGCGATTCCTTTGTCTGTAGATTTTCAGAATCCGGAAGATGATTCTTCTTCGCAACAAAACGAGTAATAAAATACTTAAGAGCAATCGGAAGCAAATCAGCGTGGGCTTGTTGTCCTTCTCCTGTATCAACCATGAGAGCCTCTATTGTTCTATCTGAAGAGGCTGAGCATTTATAAGTATGATTCTTTAAAGGCGCATCCGGAAGCATAGAAGGACAAGATGAGGGCAATAGATTCAGAGGTTTAAATGCCTTTCCAAAATCAAAATCCGCCTGATACTCCGGTCTTTGTTTAGGTCGGAAACCTGCGGTTTCTACTGAATGAATAGTTACGGTGTTAACCTTTTCCCTGCTGAGGCTGTTTATTGCCTGCTGCCATCCGTTTCCTAAGCATGTATCAAAAAAACCGACAGCTTTGGGATGAATGCGATGAGCTTGATTAAGACCGTCACCTCCGCATCCGACGGCACCGGAATGACCGAATAAAAACCAATCTCCGGACTCAATACTGCGTTCCTTCAAGATATCGAGTACTTTCTTTTTAAAATCAACCAAATCAAATCCCGGCCAGTTCTGACCGATAAAACGAAAAACCGGCAACACTAAAATGACATTACTTAATTCTTTATTATTAATTGTATTTTGTAATACTTCCAGTGCTTTGGAGCCAAAGATATAGTCTCTTGGATTTTTTTCTCTGGCAGGTTGTCCGTGAAAACCCACAATTACCGGAGTTTTATTTGATGTTTTTGCGTTTCTAAAAATGATAATTCTATGTTGGTCTTCTTGCGAATCCAAGCGATATGCAGCAGCCGGACCGGTTTTAGGTCTCCAATCAAACGTAATAGCTTCATAAATTTCTGAGGACGCGAAAGAGTTGTTTGCTTTAGCTTTTGAAGATTGTGTTATTGGTATTTCTTGAGATATGGCCGGTATCGTATTCGTAAAAACAATTACTGAAATCATTAAACAATATAACAGTTGTAATGGTTGTATCAAAAGAGCCTCCAATCATCCTTTTAAGATTTTAAAACTCGAAAAACAATAAGTATAACAAATTGTTAAAAAAAATAAATAAGTCATTCCCGCGGAGGCAAGAGTTTATTTCTATATTCCCTAATTCGCTAGAATGACGGGCGGTTACAAGTGATAAACTATTCTATTTTGAATAGCATTGCAGAAAACTATGTAGATTGTGTTTGTGACCGATAATACGAATATTTAGAAAATGCATACACTGTCCGCTGTTTTTATCTGTTCGTTCGTTCATATTGACAAAAAATTGAACTTAAATTGCTGTCACTTTTTATCAAGTTTGCTGCCGGTATTACGAACCATCGGATTTTGTTGTTTTTTCTTGCGGTCAATGATATAAAATAATAGAATATGTGGATTCATATCTTTTGTGAAAACACGAAAGAGCTAAATGGACTTGGAGCTTGACATGCATTTCGATCCCACAACGGAAGCTTTCAAGAGACTGGATGTAAAAGCCGGCATTGTTCGCAGGGCAATGATGAACTCAACAAAAGAACAGATTGCCGCTTTTTGGAACCAACTTGATTTGTTAACAATTTATCATGATTGGGCTTTGGAAGGACTGGTGTTGAGTTTGGAAGAGTTGGACTCAGCATTGAATGATCGAAATATAACAGATATCGGCAAAATCCCTCAAAGTACTGTAATCAGAATGCATAAAGAGGCACTATCGGCTTCAAGAGATATTGCTACCAGACATAACTTGGTTTTTTCCATTGAGCTTTTCAATGAGTTTTATGATTTGTTAAGTACTTCGATTAATGAAAAAAAAGAAAGTAGATACCGTAATAACACGCCTCTTCATCGTTCATATTTTCACGAGATATGTGAGCCTTCAAAAATTAAATTTGAAATGGAAAAACTGATTGATTGGATGAATAATTTTGAAGAAGCAGAAAGCCTCCATACTGTTGAATGGGTATCGGTTTTTCATTATAGATTTATGAGAATCTTTCCCTATGCAGATTCGGTTGGAAAGGTTGGAAGAACAATGGCAAATATGATTCTAATGCGTTACGGATATTTGCCTGCGATTATTCATGCGACTGAGCGTCAACGATATTATGAAGTTATCCGGCATTCGCAAGAAGAATTGACATCATTATTCATAGAGTCATCTATATCATCCTTTGATGCAGCAGATAGGTTTTTTCGCTCAGCTGTCATGGCCAGTTGAGAATCTCTAACGGTGAAATTGTTTTAATGCCTATTTATAAATCTCCCGAAGAAAAAGCAGTTGAAACCGTTACTATTAGGCTGACCAACAATGAGCGTCGATTGCTCAATTATCTAGCACAATTGGAATCCGTAACAATTACGGACTTTCTGAGGATGCTTATAGTTAAGAGAGCTGACGAATTGAAAGTAACAGAGCTGCCGCCGCCGACAGTTAGACGAAGACCCGGACGCCCAAAGAAGCTAAAAGATGAGACGGCGAAGGATAAGACAGCACCAAGTCACTTAAGGGTACCAATCCCATCAATAGGGATATCGCCGGAAGTTCTTCACCAAGAACAAAGTTCATTTTTTCACAATGATGAATCCATTGAACAATCATATAAAAACGATCTTTTTGTTGATCGGATAGTTGAGACGCATGCGGAAACTCAAAAAACGTTTAGGGATTTGGCTGTCGGATTTAAAGAAAGTTTTATCCACAGAGCAGAAGGTACTAAACGCGAGCTGGAAGAAGCAATTCAGTTTTTGTGCACCGACCATGGTTATGGTGCTATTATTTCACCTAATTTGCCTATCCATGAAATTACCTCAGACACACTTAAAGAGGTAAGAAACAACATTCGCGATTCCAATGTCAGATTGGCAAAAAAAAATCTTTTTCTTACTTACCTTCGCATGATGTTGCATTTTGGAGTTAAAGAGGCGGATTTTGAATTGAGAATAAACCCATCCAAAGAACTGCCTCCTCTTCAAATCAGTGAGTCAAACGATTCAATGCTTTTCTTTGTCGGTCCTTCAGAGTCAAAGAAAATATAGAATGTTTTTGAAAGCTTAATCAAAAAATGACAAGTTAAGAATAAGCTATATTGGCTTGTTTAAGACATATGAGAATTGCTTCAGATGAGTAACAAATGAAAATTCCCTTTTTTTCTCATGGACAAGCGCGGTTTATTCAAGTATCGAGACCCTCTTTTAGGGCGAATGAAAAGCCCGGTTGAAAGTGACGAAAGACAATGGGAATTATTAAAGCTAGAAACATTGGCATCGCAGCTCATATCGATGCGGGGAAAACAACTGTTACAGAGAGAATTCTGTTTTATACCGGCATAACAAGAAAGCTTGGTGAAACTCATGACGGTTCAGCTACAATGGACTTCATGAAGCAAGAACAGGAAAGAGGCATTACAATTGCTTCTGCCGCCATTTCTTGCAGCTGGAAAGATCATGCTATCAACATAATTGATACTCCCGGACACGTGGACTTTACGATAGAGGTTGAGCGTTCCATGCGTGTTCTTGATGGAATTGTTGCGGTTTTTTGTGCGGTGGGCGGAGTAGAAGCACAAAGTGAGACCGTTTGGGGCCAAGCAGATCGTTATCGAGTTCCCAGGCTTGCATTTATCAATAAAATGGATCGCTCCGGTGCTGATTTTTTCGATGCGGTACAACAGCTTGATGACATGCTGGAGGCACATCCGGTTCCCTATCAAGTTCCTATTGGAGCGGAAGAAGATTTCACAGGCGTTATCGATTTAGTTACTATGCGGGCATTTTTCTACCCTGACGGTGTGATAACTGAAGGGGAAATACCTGAGAATATGCTTGCTACGGCAAAGACCTGGAGAGATAAGCTGTTAGAGAAACTGGCAGAATATAATGATGATTTGGCTGAGCTTTATCTGGAAGAAAAAGAGATCTCTTCTGAAATGATTGTAGAGGTAACAAGAGATTGCGTAATTCGCTCCTTGTTTACTCCTGTTTTTTGCGGTTCAGCTTACAGAAACATAGGTGTGCAACCTCTGTTAGATGCTGTTGTTGCTTATATGCCTAGTCCTCTCAATAAGGGTGCTGCTGTAGGTTACGATTTAGATGAACCGGAGAAACATCACCGCAGACATCCTACTACTGCGGATCCTTTTTGCGGTTTGGCTTTTAAGGTAATTCACGATCCCTACGTGGGACAGCAAACTTTTGTCAGAACATATTCAGGAGTACTCAAAGCCGGAGATACAATTCTTAACGCTACAACAGGTAAGAAAGAGCGCATCGCTCGTATTCTCAGAATCAAAGCAAAAGATCGTGTGGAAATGGAAGAAGTGGGCCCCGGAGATATCGTTGCTCTTATCGGCCTAAAAAACACTTTTACCGGTCATACTTTATGTGACCCGGATGCTCCTCTTCTGTTGGAATCAGTAAACGTTCCAGAACCTGTTATCAGTGTTAAAATAACCGCTGAAAGCCGTAAGGAATATGAAAAACTGCATGCATCATTGAGAAAACTGGGAATGGAGGATCCGTCTTTTACAGTCAGACAAATTGAACGCACCGGTGAAACCATTATTGCCGGCATGGGTGAACTTCATCTCGAAATTATAGCAGACCGTTTAAAGACAGAATTTGGAATTGTTGCAGAGCTGGGCAAACCGTCTGTAGAATACAAAGAAACCATTACCAAAGAATGCAGACTTAATCATAGATATGTAAAACAAACAGGAGGTAAAGGACAATTTGCTCACATTGTTCTGCAAATAGAACCCAATCCCGGCGGAGGTTTTGAGTTTGTTAATAAGATCGTCGGCGGTGTGGTTCCTCAAGAGTATATACCTGCAGTAAGAAAAGGTATTGAGGATGTGATGACCAACGGAGTGTTGGCTGATTTTAACGTTGTTGATATCAGAGCAACGCTTCTGGACGGATCTTATCACACGGTGGACAGCTCAGAAATGGCCTTTAGAATTTGTGCAAGAGCTTGTTTTAAAGAGGCTTTTAGAAAGAGCAATCCCCAGCTTCTTGAACCGATTATGAAAGTGGATATTGCAACACCCGATGATTATATCGGTGATATCGTAGGCGACCTGAGCCGTAGACGCGGCAAGGTCCATGCGATGAGGAGATTCCGCAAAGGTTCGCAAAAAATAGAAGCTGAGGCACCGCTCATGGAGCTTTTCGGTTATGCTACCTCTATTCGTTCAATGTCTTCGGGACGCGCCAACTATTCTATGGAAATGAAGTGCTTCAATCCGTTACCTGGAGCTATGATGGAGGCTGTTCTCAAAGAGGCCCGCGAGCGTATGACCGAAGAGGAAAATTAAACTCTCTTCTATTTGTGATCTATTTTTTCAAGCAACGCAGACTGCGGCGATCTTGGATGTCTTTTCAGATATGTTCGCAAATGAAAGGCAGCCCTTTGGGGTTGGTTGAGATATTCTGTGTAAATTCTTGCCAGATCAAGTCTGGCAGTATCCGCTTTAGCAGAATTTGTTTCTGCTGATACAAGTTTTTCCAATAGCTGTGCGGCTTTTGAATAGTCGGACGCAGTCATTTTACTCTCCGCTTCAGCATACAAATCAACAGACGACTTGATCAACAAAGCCTTTTTCGATGAAGGAGTATTCTCAATCGCTGTTGACAGAGAAAAATTTTGCTTGTCATCTGATAATTCGGCGTCTTGGCGATGTTCTTCACATTTTATACTTGATTCTTCAAGTACTTGAGTAAGCCATTCCAAAACTTGTTCTTTTTCTTTAGAATGTAGAAGTTCTAATTGTCCGTCAGCCAGCCTCAATTGGCCGGAGGATAGTTCTGTTCCGTCCTCTTTTTCAGAAACAACCAATACCTTTCCGTTAAATACTCCGACATTCATCTGGCCGCTTGGAGCAGCACTGACCATTAAGACAGTTCCTGTTACATGCACAACAACCCCTGACGAGGACATAACAGTCAACTTAGGTATCTTTGTTGTGCGCTTATAACTTATCCATAAAGTACCGTCAGTGATATGAATAACTGTTTCGTTTTCCTTATGTTCAATTTCATACTTAGCTTTAAAAGAAGCTCCTAAAAACAGTTGTTCAGCTTCGCGTACAGTTTGCACAATGCGGTTTTCTATTTCATTTTTTGTCGACAATTCGATTGTCAGAGGTTGTTTTGAAAACAACGGCATAGATTTTGACAGGTTAGTTGCATAGAAAAATACTGCGAAAACTGTAATTACAAGAAATACTGCAGCAAATGCTAACCGTCTGATATTTGAAATGTTTTGAAATAAAGACGCCGCATATTTATTTTTGTCGTTAAAAGGAGCGTCAAGTTGTTCACTAAGTTTGTCAAAGATACGGTCTCGCTCTAATGGAGACGGAAGAAAACGTTGGGCTTTGACAGTTTCGAGCAGTTCGGACATTTCATTCACAGCATCTTCGCATGGTTTGCATTTTTTGAGATGTGATTGTAACCATTGTTTTTCCAAAGCCGAAGTATCTCCCGATAGCATTGCGGCAGCCTTTTTTCTTGTCTTCTTGCAGGATGAGTCAAAAAACATTACGACTCTTCCTTTCCCATGGAGTTATCGTGTCTACAAAGCGTCTCCATGATTTGTTCTCTTGATCGTTTAAGCCTGGAAGCAGCAGTGTGAAGCGGGATGTTGAGTATCTCCGAAATGGTATCTATAGTTAGACCCTGAAACTCATAAAGGGTAAACACAATTCGGTTTTTAATCGATAATTCATCAATAACTTTATACATACGATTTATTGTTCTTCTGGCATCTATTCTTCCCTCAACATCGTGTAAGACTTGCTTGAAATCGGAGTCTGCTTCTTTCCTGTAATGAGGACGTCTTAGAGCCGAGTAGGTTACATTACAGGCAATCCTATGTAGCCATGTGGATACTCCTGACTGCTCTCGAAAATTAGGTATGGACTTGGATACCTGAAAGAATATTTCTTGAACAACATCTTCACGATCATTTCTATATGGGCCCATCAATCGAGTTACCATTCCAAATATATTGTCCACATGTCGGTAATAAAAAGTGCGAAAGGCGGCAACGTTGCCGATGCGAATTTCATTTACAAGTTCCAGATCTGTTAATGTGCTTAACAAAATATCCTCACAACTATAAATAAAATACTAATCCGACAAATATTGCAGCGGATCCGATACCGAGATTCAGTCCTTCATCTCCGCGCACTTTGTATACCCGTTTGCCGAATGACAAAGACGGTGAAGCGGTTAACATTAGGGAAATTGAAGATGTTATGTCATATCCGATAGTAAAAGAAATAAAACCGCTTCCTCTAGATGCCGGATTTATCTCTTCTATTGCATGTTTCCCATTAAATACATCGCGAACAATTCCATGCACATACTTTAATCCTATACCGGTTTTAATAAACCATTGCTGTCTAACAATAAATTGATAAAGAAGTGTCGATGAAATTGCGATGTCGGTTGTTTTTAACTGCGTTTCGGTAACCTGTGAGTTGTTTTTGTTCAATATCGATCCGGACACTGATGAAAAGAAGTTAGATCCAATACTAATACCCAATTTGTTTTTAAAAATGATTCCCAACTCTATTTTTCCGACAAATGATACTTTCCCGCTGAAAGTTACTGAGAACCCGGGTGCAAGATCCAGAATACCTCGGGGATATCTTAGGTTTTCTGTGGAAATTTTCGGCATTTCGGTTGGTTCATCATTTGAGGATAACGACAATGAGGATGATGTTTTCTCAAATGACATGATCGAAGCAGATGCAAGAGCTGCGGCGCGACGAACTATTTCTTCTATCGATTTTTGATCAAGAACTTCATCTTTCATCAGGATTTTGTGATTTTCACATAATATAACTTCAACAAAAATCTGTCTGTCGGCACCGTCAAACAATATGACCGCAATATCTTTTTCTCTTGAACTATGGCACTTAAATGTCTCTATAGGATTTACTATATTTTGAGTCTTGATGTTTCTGCCCGGAAGACGAATGTTTAAAGCGTCTTCAAATTTTTTTGAGTCGTTTTGAAAGTGTTCAAGTTTCATGTACACCCACACTACACTTTCTATATTGTCTTCATGTGCTTTCACACTTGTTCCTAATAACATCGCGACAAGAATCAGCTGAAATAATCTCATATATAAGTGCTTTCAATAAGCTCACGTTGGTTTAGTCTTAAAGGAAGAATAATTTTGTGCATTTTTGCTCCTTTTTTTGAACAAAAATTATCGGGCCTATCGACTAAGCCTAGTAGGAGGTTATGCATGATTAACTATCGTATCAATACCGGATCAATATTTTTATCAGTCTTATGCGGTTTGCTTTGTTTGTCTGTCGGCTGCAGTAAACAATCATCTGAACAACAAAATACCGATACATCCCAGAATAACGAAAAATCCGGAACCGACAATAATCAGACGGAAAATCAAGAACCGGGTGACAAAATAGATGATACGGAAGGTGGAACAGTGAGTGACACAGCAGGTCCTGTTGGAAGCGACAGCGAACTCGTTTACGGTTCCGGTGATTTGATGTGCTCATATTCCGGCGAAGAACCCCATTATTGTGCATGCTCAGACGGTATCGACAATGACAGCGACGGTTTTACTGATGGAGAAGACCTTCATTGTTTCGGTCCGTATGATGACGATGAAGGCACCTATGCAACAGGTATTCCAGGAGACAATTTGGGGGCAAAAGGATATACAGAGTGTCCTTTTGACGGCAACAGCGGCACAGGCAATGACGCAATATGCTGCAATCCGGAGGATCCGTCATTAAATGTAACACCTAACGGATGTGATCATAAAGCTTGCTGCGAAGTTGATCTTAACGGCAATTCTACCGGAGAATTTGTGGGCATCTTTGGAGCCTGTGTATTTGCTCCGGCTTGCGGAACTGACGGAAAACACGGATGTGCGTGCAGTAGCGATGAAAACTGTGATAGCGGACAATACTGTATAAAAGACGGTAATATAGGAGCCGGTTTCTGTTCGACCTGTCAACCTTGTAAACCTGACTCGGTATGCAATAACCCCTGCGAATGCGGTGAAGTATGTTTCGGGGGTTTTGTCAGACCTCCCGAAGAATGCGGCAGAGATTTTGATACAGATGACGGCCCGAATGATACATCCGGGGACGACCCAGGCGATACGTCAAAAGACGACCCAGGTGATACGTCAAAAGACGACCCTGGTGATACATCAGATGATATTCCGGACAACAGTTGTCCCGGAGGTATGAATTCTTGTACGCAAAACTCTGATTGCCAAGATGCTTTTGAAACCTGCATTTCAGGATGCTGTTATTCAAAATGTCAACCGGGCATAACTCCTTGTAACACAACATCAGATTGTCCAAACAACTACACATGTATTACCGGTTGCTGTATACAGTTTTCGATAGTTTAGTAACCGACGGCAGACCTGATCGAAAAGCAAGATTTTTAGTAACAACGTAAAATCATACATATTCGCTCTTCAGTCGACTCCCCCCACCCATTTAAAAGAGGCATTTTGAGATGGAAACTATTAAGATTGAAATAAACAATCGCCACCTATCCGCTTCTTTATGGCTCTAATAGCATGAGACTTCTGCAATAAGGAGGCGCATATGGGTATACTTAATTGGTTGGGATTTGACAGCGGATGTGAAAAAGAACCTGTTTCTTTAAATGATTCAAATTTTGCCTCTGAAGTTTATAAATCAAAAATTCCTGTGGTTGTAGATGTATGGTCTTACGGTTGTGCTCCATGCTCTGCGTTGGTTCCGACTATTAAGCGACTTGCTTGTAAATATGAAGGAAAAATTAAAGTGGCAGAGTTAAATGCCGGCAAGAATCCCAAGACGGCATCAATATTGGGTGTTCGAGGAACGCCTACATTGTTGTTTTTCAAAAACGGAGCTGCAATTGAACGAGTAACGGGCCTTAGAGGGCAGCACTATTTTGAAGAAATAATTGAAACCGACTTATTGGATAGCCCGATAGATAATGCTGCTCATTAATGAAGGAGGTGTTTTATGCTTTCTAGACTAAAAACAGATGACAGATTACGCAAAATAGTCAGGCCGATATTTGGAGTATTTATAGGCGGAGCTTTGGGTTACGCATATTTTTATTTTATAGGCTGTTCTTCGGGCGGTTGTCCGATAACTTCTAATCCATTTGTGTCGACATTTTGGGGAGCATTGTTAGGCGGTGTTGCTTTATCTTAGGAGAAACAGACATGAAACGGTCAAAAGCTTTGTTATTAGGTTTTTCAGTATTGGGACTGCTGATTTTTGCTTTAACGAATCACTATCGTATTGATTACACAAAACAATATGAATCCCAAAACAGAGAAAGTATTTCTTCTCATTACGGATCAAAATATGAAGCAGCCAAGACAGGTCCTATGTTAATGGAGTTCTCTTCTCCTTACTGTCCATCTTGCAGAAAGACTGCTCCTCTCATCGAGAAACTGACTGATGCGTGCCCAAAACAAGGTATAAATGTTATTCAGTATGATGCTTCCAATGATGAAAATAGTTATTTAGTACAGCAGTTGAGTATTCAAGTCCTTCCGTCAGTTGTGTTTTTTGATGAATCCGGCAACGAAGTTGCAAGATTGGAAGGAATCCAGACCGAAGAAACTATTGCTTCTTATCTAAAAAAGATCGGCGGACAAGCATGTCTCTCTGTATGAATTTCCAATAATCTGATTATTGGGCAATAGTTTTACGTGAGGTTTTCAATGTCAAAAACCATTTGAGCTGATTGATAGAAAAATATAAACAGTTTGTCAGAATGAGTAAAAGAATATTTATAACAGGTACCGGAACAGGGGTCGGAAAAACAGCAATTGGCAGAGCATTGGTGCGAGCTGCGCGAAATCGGGGAATTGATGCGGTCGCTGTAAAACCGGTGGAGAGCGGTGTTGTAAATCCTTGTGAGTCAGATGCATATTTGTTGGCTAAAGCCGCAATGAGAGAAAACCGAAATGAAAAAAACTGTCTTTATTCTTTTTCTAAGCCGGTCTCTCCTCACCTGGCTGCAGAATATGAAAACCGTATCATAAATCCGAACACAGTGTGCGAGTTTCTAAGAGATTGGACTTCAAAATCTGACCTTGTTCTTGCCGAAGGTGCAGGAGGCTTATTGGTTCCCTTGGGTGCCGGAGTGTTATTTGTAGATATTGTAGTCGAAATAGGATTTGAAATTCTTGTTGTAGCTCCCAATATATTAGGAACCATCAATACAACGCTATTAACGATTGAAGCATGCAAGAGCAGGGGACTAAACATCAACGGAGTTGTTCTTAACGGCTCTCCAACCGATAAATGGGGCAATGCACAAGCAATTGAAGCCTACGGTAAGGTTCAAGTGCTCGGTGAGTTTCCTACAACTGATCTAGCAGACGATAGCGTCTTAGCCGATTTCGCCGAAAAGCACTTGGTTTTAGATTCGCTTTTTTCAAATTAGACGCATTGTTAAGAAAACATGAGGGCCATGATGCTTATGCATCACCGACGGTTCCCACCAGATTTGCAGGGTTAATACCCAAACTAAATAGTGCTGATGACCAAATATTATCAATGGGGGTATCAAAAATTAGATCCACATATAGCGGTACAGTAATCCAGGCTCCGCTTTTTATCTCCTCTACTAACTGACGAGGTCCCCAACCTGAGTATCCGAGACAGAATCGATAGCCGGCAGGACCTAGTCCGCAAGCCAATGCTTCCAATATATCCTTAGATGCTGTAACGCTGAGTCCTTCCTCAACTAGACGAGTACCTGGTCCGCTCCAATCCGGAGTGTGCAAAACCCATCCGCGTTCCGGAGATACCGGACCTCCATACAATAGAGGAGGATGATTGGCTAATTCTAACGTATTTGGGGTTTCAATTTTCATTTCGTTGAATACAACTTCTAATTTAACTGATGCAGGTCTGTTGATTATGAGCCCCAATGCACCGTTGTCATCGTCATGCTCAAGCATAAGAATGACCGATCTTTCAAAATGCGGATCCTTGAGTTGTGGAGCGGCCACCAAAAAACCAGGTGCAATTTTGGTTTCATTCATAAAGCCAGCATGCAACATGTATTTGACAGAGTCGAGTATTTTGCCCTTAGTCTTACCAAATTATAACCATGTTGAATAGTTACGATAAAACTGGGACAAACCCATGATCTACTTTGTTTTTCTGTTTTACCGCCGGTTTTTGAGAGGTCACGTCATCTCTCGCAAATTTCAAACGAACATTGGTTTTGTACCCAAGTATTACAAGAAATTAAACTATCTATAAAAAACGTATATTTTGAGACAGCTTTTGCTGTTATACTGCGGCAAAATTTTGCTGTTTTGTGACAAAAACGGCCCTCTTTAAGTGAGTTTTAATTGCTTTTTTGTTTGTCAATACAATTGATTTGCAAAGTCGCGGAGGAGTCAGCGAAATGAATAACATTCTTGATTTGTTGTCGGGCGAAATTGAGCGTCTGTTTTCCAGTTCCGAAATGAAGGAACTGTGCACCACCTACCTGGGAGTTGATCCCTCAAGCCACGGCATTGAAGATACTGCCAAATCGGTCTTTGCAAAAAGAATTGTGGAATATTGCAATCGAAACGATTTGGCTGAAGCAGTAGCGGATGCGGTTTTAGCACTCAAGAAAACCGCTGTAGATCCTCGCCTTCAACAAGCGCTAAATAGCGAATCTCCAAAAGAACCGCTGAGGTCAGGAGTTGAGTTTAACGAATATGTAGTGGATTCCTTTTTGGGAGAGGATGAGATAGGCGAGAATTATTCTTGTCGACAACCGGGGTTGGCTCAGCAATATAAAATGACAACCCTGAGAAGGGATCGAGCTGAGAACAAACGGGTTGCCGGACGATACTTGATGCTAATGCGGCTTCTAAAAAACAATCCTGCACCAAGTGTTGCTTCAGTAAAGGAGACCGGGAGTTTAGATGACGGAAGACCTTATGCTATAAGTGCAATGGTCGGAGGGACTGCACTTTCTGAACGCATCCCCATGTCCCCTTTACATGCTCTAAATTTAATTGAAGGAGTAATTGATGCTTTAGAATCAATTCATTTAAAAGGAATAGTTCATGCTAACCTAAGTATCGACAATGTTTGTTTGTTAAGTGACGATGACGACGATTTCGAAGTTGTTCTCACCGGACTTGGAGCAGATCGTCTTCTTTCAAATAGCTCACCGCCTATCGGAATTGCTCCCGAGATGCTGCGCACTCGTCGAGCAGACATTAGAACCGATATTTACGGTTTGGGTGCACTTCTTTATCATATCATTACTGGAAAACCTATGTTTGACGGACCGTTGCCCGTTGATGCAGCTGCTGCGCACGCAATTCTAAATCCTCCCTCTGTAAGCTCCTCTGCTGACACTCCTGCGGCCTCGGCAATCGACAAACTAATTGCATATTTCACTGCCAAGGATCCGGGAGCGAGGCCCAGAAATATGGATATGGTTCGCAGAAAGATCGAGGAACTTAAACGTTCTGTCGAACAGATCGAAGCTCAGACCAATGCAACCGGCACTAAAGATGATATTGGTTTGTCTGCTGCAACCTTCCTGCAGTATCCGGGAGACATTGCTGCCCTTAATGCCCTTTTGGCTGATGCGCAAGCTTCAAATGCTTGGCGCGCTGCAATAGAAGTAATAGAAGAAGCCGCTTCGTCTCTGGATGATCCGGCTCAAACCAGATATTTGTTGTTGAACGCGGCAAATCTGGCGTTTAAGAAAACAAAAGACTACGTAAAAGCGCTATCGATATATGAATATTTCTTAAGCGGAGATCCAGATGATGATGAAGTGCTTTCGTCTGTGATGGGAGTACTGGAAGCGGCAGGGCGTTATGAAGAACTAATTGAAAAACTGGCTGACAGAATTAATGTTATTCAAGATCCTGCTGAACGTATCCGGACTTTGAGCAGAATAGGATCGATTTACGAAAAGAAACTTAAAAACTATGAATCTGCTTTTAGTTACTACTCAGCTTGTCTTACCGGAACGGCTACCGATCTCGAACTCCTTGAACAACTTGAAAAATTGGCAGAGAAAGCAGGCCTTCATGAAAACTTGGCGGCATCTTTAGGACAAGCCGCTCAAGCAGCCGAAAGTGTTGGTGATGCAGAAACAGCATTAGCGTTGTATGAAAAACTTGGAAGAGTATATCTCGAAAAGCTGGAACAACCAGGCTACGCTTTAACTTGTTTTCAAAAGGTTTTACAATATCGCCCCAACGATATTAGCACATTAAAGTCAGTAGCTGACATGTATCGCAACGCTCAGCAATGGATGGAGCTTGCGCAGGTTACTATGTCTCTTGCTGAAATGGAAACACAACCCACGTTTAGACGTAATTATATGGTCGATGCAGCGGAGGTTCTTTATAAGCGTGTGGGGAATGCAGAACAGGCGCTTTCATTACTGGATTCCGTAATATCAGAAGATCCGGGACACCGAGGAGCTTTGGATATTATGACCTCTATTTTTGAGGCCAATCAGGATTTTGCAAGATTGGCTAATGTGCTTAACGAAGGGTTGCAGTCCGCATCCAATCCGGCAGAAGAAATAGAAGTAAGAATAAGATTAGGATCCATTTGTGAAAAACAATTAGGTGATGTAGCGGCAGCAAAAAACCACTACGAGAAAGCTGTTCTGCTCAATCCCTCTTGTCTTGATGCTTTGAGGGGGCTTGACCGGATTTATTTAAAAGAAGGTAACAAAGCAGCTCTGAGAGATAATCTGGAAGCACAGCTAACTTGTGAGATGACCCCCAATCAGAAGATTGAAACACGTGTGCGACTGGCCGACCTCTATGAAGAAGAGTTTAAAAATGCTGACAAAGCTGTTCATCATCTGGAGGCCGTTGTAACCGCTGATGACTCAAACAGGTATGCGTTGTTGACTTTAACAAGATTGTATCGACGACTTGAGCGATGGGAAGATCTTGCAGCTGTGTTAGAAAAACGAGCCAAGTTTGCAAGTGATGATGAGAAAAAGGGGCTCTTAAAAGAACGAGCAGATGTTATTCGGGACAAACTCAAGGATTCTGCACGGGCCATTCAGGCTCTAACAGAGGTTACCTCTCTCGGGGTGGATGATGCGCTGGAAAGTTTGGCAAAAACGCAGGAAGAAGCAGGCGATTTTGAATCAGCTGTATCCACTCTTCAGAAAATTTCCGATGCAGCTGCTGATTTATTGATTAAGCAAAATATCATGTTGCGAGTTGCAATGATTCAGTTGGACAAAATGGGCGACGTAGATTCAACCGTTTTAACCCTTCGCAAAGCTCGTGATTTGAATCCCTCAAGTCTTGATGTGCTGTCTTTATTGGCTAGGGCAATGATCGCTAAACGAAACTTTGCAGAAGCACTTATGATATTAGGTCAGCAGGCAGAATTACAGGATAATGCTTCAGCCAAAGGTAGAATACTCGCTTCTATGGGGGCTATATGCTTTGACAATCTAGGTGATTCCGACCGCGCAATGGTTTATTACAGACAAGCTCTTGCCTTTGACGAAAGTAATTTCGATGCAGCTTTCAATCTTCTCAAACTCTATCGACAGGCTCACGAAATTGAGGAAGCTATACCTCTCTATCGGCGTTGGGCAGACGCTGCTGATATGGTGGATCCGGAAACCAAGGTTGCGTTATTTACTGACATGGGTGATACCTACGTTGAAGCCCAAAGAATAGAAGATGCTTACAAAGCATTTTCTCGTGCGGTTGCTGTAACCGGCGTTCCTATTCCGCCTGAACTTATGATTAAGTTTGCAAAAACAGGTTTTGAGCGAGAAGAATATGCAGAGGTTCAAGAAAGGCTTGCCTCATATCTACAGACAGTAGGCGGTGCTCTGCCTGTACAAGTGCAGGAACCCCTCCAGGTTTGTTTGGCAGAGGCGTATCTTAAGCAAGACAATCATATAGATGCTCATAAATATTTGAAACAAGTCTTGGCTCAGTCACCTAACAATTTGGATGCACGCATACTCTTATGCGAAGTTCATGAGAAGCGCGGTGACTTTAAACAAATGGCGGAGTCGGTTAAAGAAGTTACAGCTTCGCTTCCGGCAGGCGATATGCGAAAAGTTGACCTCTTGAGAAGAGCAGGTGCCGTTACAGCAGAAAAACTTCGCGATGTGGAAGGCGGTATAAATCTTCTCAAGCAAGCTCTAGCAATCAAAGAAAATGATCGTGCGATTCTTGCAGAGTTGCTTAAAATCTACACTGCCTCAAAGAACTTCAATGAATTGGTAGAGGTAATTCTTAAAATTGCCGATCAGGTTGAAGATGCTTCACAAAAAGTCCGATATTATATAAGTGCCGCCAAGGTATACAGACGAGAGATCGGCAATATAAATAAAGCAATACTTTATTTTGAAAAAGCACTGGACCTAAATCCTCAGGATCCTGACGCAAATCGCGCCATTATTGAAACCCTAGAACAAAACATGGCATGGGATAAACTTGAGCTGCACTACAAGAAAATGATCGCACGCCTTCCTAAGGATGCGGCAAAAGAAGATCGACTTATTGTTTTGAAGCCTTTATTTGAACTTCTCAGCAAGAAACTCAAAAAGAAATCAGACGCGGCGGTAATAGGTGAAGCAATTTATAAACTATCTCCCGAAGACTCGGAACATGCTGAGCATCTGGCTGAACTGTACGGTTGGGAGTTAGAATATTCTACGAAATCTATAAAACTTCACCGCGAGCTTCTTGCCAAAAATACGGCTAGAGCAGACTCTGTCAGAATGCTTTATCGAATTTTTTCGGCACAGGGCAATCCTGATAAAACATGGTGTTCTGCTGCTGTGCTTTCTCTTCTCAATGCCTGTACTCCGGAAGAGCATCGCTACTACAAAGATTATCGCCCCTCTGATTTGCAATCGTTTACAAATGTGCTCGATCAAGATCAGTGGGCGAGGCGCTTATTGCCGAAAGAGATGGACCAAACAGTAACATCAATCTTTTCAATAATTCAAAACGTTATCTTTGCATCCAAAGGACAGCCGCTATCCAGATACGGATTGGACTTAAGCCAAGCAATAGACGTAACTCAGTCTCAGTACACAGCAACCGCCTTTGTCAATTTTGCAGCCGGTACCTTGGGACTAACACCTCCTCCGTTCTTCTTTTTGCAGAGCGCCGGACCCGGATTCCAAGTGTTGGAAACAGCACCTCCGGTTTTAGTTTCAGACGGAAACGAGCAGGGATTTACTGACCGAGTAGCAACGGCTTTTGTTTTGGGACAGCAGCTTTCCCTGTTTTATCCCGGACTATTTGTAAGTCAAATGGCATCTTCAGGAACAGAGATGCTTTCTTGGCTATTGGCTTCAATCAGAATGTTTGTGCCGACATTGCCGGTTCCGGACAACATGGCAGGACAAATATCCGACAAACTGGCACCGCTTAGAAGCTCTCTAGATGATTTTACCATGGAACGGCTTCAGGGACATGTCCACACCTTTGTTTCCAAGTCATCGAACGAGGTCAATCTCAAAAAATGGTCCAAAGCTGTTCATTACGCACAGGACAGAGCAGGGCTTCTATTGTGCGGAGACTTATCTGTTGCAGTAAAGACTCTGCGTGAAAGAGAAAAGGACGAAACAATGTTGGCAGATCGTTTGCGAGCAATAACATTGTTCGCAGTTTCAGAAGAGCACTTCGAGCTGCGCGCTCATCTGGGTGCCGCATTGAGAAGCGCTTAGACCTCTTTATACTCGATTGAGTTGCAAACCCCATCGTACTTGTTGCCGTTGTATCAATGATTGAGTGTCATTGAACTTTACAGCGCTCTCTGTTTTATCTTCTTAACTGTTTTCAAAAAATAACATGCTCCCCAGAAAATCCAATTTAGAATGTTCCGGCTTCGGCCCGCTGCAAAACTGAAATGAAAACTAGAGATAAAAGTTGTATGTACCGTGAAACAAATGTTAAAATAACTCAATCTGTAGAAAATGTAGAACTTATGGATGAGCAAACAAGTGAATAATAATTGTAAATTTGGTATTGTGTTGACAATGAGTCACATATCATCAATTTACCCCCCCCCCTCAAATCACAATGTACAACCGATAATAGTACATATCTAAAAAATTCGGTTTTTTCATATCGCTTTGGGAATAACAACGCCAAGAGCGATAAGCCTC
>CAYWLQ010000114.1:0-12069 GCA_964458775.1 uncultured Myxococcales bacterium
GTATTTTCGTGTTTAAATAGATAGTTTTCGAGTTTGGGTTTTTTGAGCATCATTTTGGTATGAAATATATTATCAGAAACTATATTTATGTCGTATGCAGTATATTTTTCTAAAATCCGATCTGATAGAAAATCTTGGATGGAGGTAATGTCATGATCAAGATAAATCTTTCGTCCGTTTACATCTCTTGTAAAACCGCGAATTTTGTAATCCATCAACACAACATCAGACTCAAAGCTGTCGATGAGAAAATCGAGAGCTTTCAGAGGAGATATCATTCCGCAGGTTGAGACATCAATATCTACACGAAAGGTGGAAATTCCTGTATTTGTGTTGTTTTCAGGATATGTATGAACAGCGATATGGCTCTTATCCAAGTGGGCCAATACTGCATCTTCTCCTGAATGGAGCCCCTCATTTATTAGAACTGTTACAGAAGCACCTCGCGGATCGTAGTCTTGTGTAGAAATGCTGACAATTCGAGCTTGTATAATCTTCGTTACTTCTTCGACAATTGAGCGGATCTTCTCTGAATCGTATACTTCATCAATGTATTCCAAATAATCTAATTGAGAGGCAGCAGATCCGGCGTAACAGATATCATAAATGTTAAAACTCAAAGATTTAGTGAGATTATTAAAACCCTCAAGTTTGATCTTTTTTCCTCGGCAACGGTTTATCATATTTCATCCTATGATTCATGTCGGTTCACTCAGTTGCTTTTGCTTGCACCGCAATCGCAAGTTTTTCAAATCCGATTTGTTTTGCCAAATCCATTACTTCCACCACACTGCCGTGCTTAGATGACTTGTCTGCTCTTATTACCACAATAGAGTTTGCATCTGACGCATATTCTGAACGAAGAATTCCTTCAAGTTTTTCTAGGGAAATGCTCTGATTTTCAAATCTGATTTGTCCGTCATCTTTTACTGCGATTTCTATATCTTTTTTATTGGGTGCTGCTGTGTTAAGAGAAGCCTGCGGTAAATTGATATCCAAATGCGGATTTTTTACATATGTAGCCGTAAGCAAAAAGAAAATTAACAATAAAAATACAATGTCCACTAAAGGGGCTATTTCCAAAACAGCACCGCCTCTGTGTTTTTGTTTGTTTCTAAAATTCATTTTGCTTTCTCCGCAGGTTTATCAAGATTCTCCGGCTTAAGGGTATCCATAAGTTGTAGCGCGCTTTCTTCTAGTTCTCCTGCATGACGTGCAGTTCGAGACAAAAGGTATCGATAAGCGACAAAAGCAGGAATTGCGACACTCATTCCTGCTGCTGTAGTTATGAGCGCTTGCCAAATTCCGTTTGCTAGTAATCCGGGGTCTACAGCTCCTTCACGAGATGAGATTACGACTTTTTGAAATACACTGATCATTCCTATCACTGTTCCCAAAAGACCCAAAAGCGGCTCAAGGCTTGCAACCGTGCCTACAGCCTCAATATATCGCTCCATTCTTGCTACTTCTCTTCGTCCAATGTCTTCTAAAGTTTGGCGAATTTCGGAATATGAACGACCTGCAACATTAAAACCCGCCAACAACAAACGCCCCAGTGCTGTATCGCTTTTTAAGCACTCGTCTCTTGCCGTTTGATGTTCACCATTCTTGATATGTCCCAAAACTCTTTCAAGTAATCCGTCCGGTAATATTTTCGATTCTTGAAGACTCCATGAACGTTCCATAAATATTGCCAGAGCTGCTATCGAACCCAAAGCTATGGGAATCATAACCACGCCGCCTAAAGCCAAAAAATCAAAAACTTCCTTCATGTTAATTCGCTATCCTTGATTATTCTGCGTGCAAAAGTACGCTTTTTTTGTTCGGAGAGTATGATCGTCATCAATATGATTTGTCAAATCAGATTCTATTTATTGCCCCATTACTGTTTTTTACAGCTTAAGTCCTTGGATTTTTAATATGTTGTATGACATACTGGTTTTATGAAAGAACCGCTTTTAGTTGCATTTGCAGGATTATTCTTTATCGTACTCATTGTTAGAGTAATAAATTCCTATATTTTAGCGCATCGGTTAAAAAGTAAGGATCAGTTCGATAATACACCTCAAGATGCAGACGACAGACTCATTGCCATTCTAAAGGACGTTTCTAATTTACAAAAGGCAAAAGAGTCCTTTAGAGAGATTACACACATGGCTTTGGGCGTCAAAACCCCTGCCGGAAGGGCAGCATACTATTCTGCTGCGGCCGGTCTTGCCCTAAATCATTTCAAGAGACCGAATCTGGCAGTCGGCCTCTATTTGAAAGCTCTTAGGGTAAATCCTTCATGCTTAGAAGCTATACGACAATTACAACGAATTTTGACAATTCAAAAACGTCCCAAGCGTCTTGAGTGGACTTATTGGGAAGTATTGGCAAGACTTGATGACAGTGAAATTGGTGATGAAACCTGGCTAACCTGCTGGGCCGGACTGGCAGCACTCTATGCCGGTTCGCCAAAAACTACACACAGAGCAGATGCAATTAGAAAATCATTAAGTATGTTTATGGCGGATGATGAAGGTGAACAAGAAATGGAGCGCATCTCGCATATTCCTGATTCTCCAATATGAAACTTATCAAATTGTAGATTTCTTAACCGGATTCATCCAAAAAGGCTTATCTCTGATACAGGCAGGCTTGACAGAAGGGGGTCTCATGGTAATAAGCGGCGGTCGGCTCTCCTTTGGCCGGCAAAGGAGGATATGTGACCTTACCGAGCAATACTGATAACAGACTAGTTTTAGGTCTTCCCAAAGGAAGCCTTCAGGAATCCACTTTTAGAATGTTTGAAAAAGCCGGATTTCGCATCAGCGCTTCCAGTCGAAGTTACTTTCCCACGGTCGATGACCCGGAAATCGAAATTATTTTGCTTCGTGCACAAGAAATTCCTACTTATGTGCAAGACGGAGTTCTGGATGTCGGTATTACAGGACATGACTGGATACATGAAACTGGGGCAGATGTTGAGGAGGTTGCAGAACTGGTATATGCGAAACAGGGTTTGAGACCGGTCAGGTGGGTGTTGGCTGCTCCAAAAACATCAACGATTAAGTCGGTTAAAGATCTTGAAGGAAAAACCATTGCTACCGAAGCTGTTAACATTTCCAAACAGTATCTCAAAAAGCATGGAGTAAATGCCAAAGTACAGTTTTCTTGGGGAGCAACTGAGGCGAAAACACCCAGACTTGTCGATGCAATAATCGAGATCACTGAAACCGGTTCTTCTCTTAGAGCGCATAACCTTGAAATAATTGATACAATACTAGAATCCACAACAAGGATTATTGCAAATAAGGCGTTGTGGACTCACCGTGATACAGAAGGAAAAGTTCACTGGAAACGAGAGAAGGCCGAACAGATCCTTATGTTATTACAAGGTGTAGTAAATGCGGAAACAAAATCCGGTCTAATGATGAATGTCCCAGTTGAACGGCTGGAAGAACTTACTGATACCTTAAGGAAAAACAATTACACCTTGACAGATCCTACCGTAACTCATTTGAGTAACAATAAATGGTGTGCGGTTAATACTGTTATAGACTCTGCCCGTATTCGCGAAGCAGTTCCCAAACTAAAACTTTCAGGAGCTGTGGGCATTGTAGAATATCCGCTAAACAAGATCATTCCCGACTAGAAAAAAAATTAATTCTTTTGTGCTGTATTGTTTTGAACCTTACGTTATTCCAAAATATTGATGTTTTATTCGGGATAGTTCGGATAGATGTCTATGGTCTGTTCAGCAGATACTTCGATGATATCGACACCATACTTCTGCGCCAAAAACCTTTCTCGATAGAGATGATAGGCTGTTTTACATACCTTCGCTGTAAAATAAGAATTAAAGCCTCCGCCTATTGCCGCACCTGCTATCGGAACGATTTGCGCCAGTTTTGCTTTTGTAAGACGAATACCTAAAGCTTTGGCAATTTGTTGAATGATTTGTACAAAAGTGTGTTTTTCAAGCTCTTTCCAAGAACGCTTTTGTGCTACATCTTGAGCTATTCTGGCAAGGTGTGACATAGTCAGAGTTTTAGATGCATCTGTCGGTGACGAGGCCCATCCTAAAACATTCATTGCATAAAGGCGCTCTTGTTGTAATTGAATATTGAATCCGTAGTAGGTCGCATATTCACCGATTGCTCTTAAATTCAAAGAAATCAAAGCCGCCAAATCAATGGGTATACCGGGCAGCCCGAGTGCTCCGGTTCCGGCACCTTCCGCAAGTGCAATTCCTTTGTATTTAGCATCGAGCCAACCTGTGACTTTATCAACATCTTTAAGTTCTAAATCAAAAACATCAGATTCTTTTTTTATTTCAGAAAACCCGGCAATGCGAAACTCATTGTAGATTGTTTCTTTACGCACACTCCATTGAGCAACGTCATTGCAGACATCAGTAAGGCCCTGAATTGAAGCTTTGATAACATCGCCCACTGCGGGAGTTGTCAATACAAGATCGCTTGCTTTGTTAAGAGGGCTATTGATAATTTGCAGTGTCTTTTCAAGCCAACTTATCTTTGGATTCTTCCAATCTTGAATTTCTTTCAAAGCACAATTGTCATATCTCGATATCGTCATGTTAATCCTTTTGGGTCGACAATCATTTGATTTGATATCCTACAAAAAGATCAATTGAATATTATAAACCTATAGGCATATCCGAAGATTCACAGAGCAAAATCTCTCTGATTTTTGCCACGGTAAAAAGGGAACCTGTAACCAAGATAGTGTCTTCTTCGTTTGAACTTCTTAGAGCAGCCCCCAATGCCTCTGCTGCATTTTCTGTAATAGCATCTTCCTTGGTTGCAATTTCTGAGGGATCAATAGCTCTGTCAATCGGAGGTGGCATCAATACTACATGTTGTACATGTTGCCTAAAAAGAGATAGCATTGATTGAGCAGGCTTGTCTCTCAGAGCCCCGAATATTAAAACTTTGGGTGTTTCTTTTTGTTCGCAGAGAGTCCTGTCAAGTGCAGTTGCAGCCTGCATGTTGTGAGCACAATCAAGAATATATCGACGATCAGTTTTAATTATTTCATATCGTCCCGGCCAAAATACTGTCTTGAGTGATTCTATAAATATGTCTGTATTTTCAGAGCATAATGAAAGCCCTTTAGTGCCGAGTAGTTTGAAAAGTTGAAATGCAATTGCTGCATTACCCTGCTGATGAACACAGGGCCATGGCAAAGTTAGCTTGGGTATTGCAAAATCGCGGTTTATTACATAAACAGGCGCTCGCAATTCCGTTGCTCTTTTTTCTATTACATTTAATGCGGCATCCTCCATTGGGCCTATTACGACAGGAGTGTCATATTTAATAATACCGGCTTTTTCATAAGCAATTTGCTCTATTGTGTTGCCTAGAAGGGACATATGGTCAAAATCAACAGAGGTAATAGCGGTTAACTTGGGTCTTGTTATTGTTGTTGCATCCAATCGACCTCCTAAACCCACTTCTAAAACCGCAACATCTAATTTCATTTCTCCAAAAAGAGTCAGAGCAGCGAGCAGTGAAACTTCAAAAAAAGACAAAGATAAATCGCTGTGAGAGTCGTTCAAATCAAGAACACGTCCCAAATGTTTTGATAAAAGCTCTTTAGATACTTCTTCATTATTGATTTTTATTCGTTCCGAGAATCGATGCAGATGAGGAGATGTAAAGAGCCCTGTTTTGTATCCGGTTTTTTTCAGAGCATTTGCTAAGACAGCAGAAACAGTGCCTTTTCCGTTTGTGCCGCCGATCTGTACAATACAAAGCTCGTTTTGGGGATTTTTCAGTATTTCAGCAGCTTTTTGTACGCGCTCCAAGCCGAGAGTTACTCCCTTGTGCGTCAAAGAGTACAATCTGTTGAGAATTTGTAAATATTCCACTATTGAAACTGTGCTTTCTTCTTGAGGTTAAGGAGAAACTCGTCAAGTCTCTCCGGTTCCTTAATTAACCAAGCGCCGTTTTCTTCGACAATGATTTGTGCTTTAATCATTCTAGACACAATTTCATGTACTTCGTCAGCCTGAAGTCCTACCTGTTCGGCCATTCCCTTGATATCAGCGGCAACTGTAACAATCTCATCACCGCTTCCGTCGTGTAAGGCGACCAGTCGTTTAAAATTCTCCACGACTCTATCTCTTGGATCTCGGTGGAGTAATACTTTGATTAGGGAATCGGCTGTTTCCAATCGTTTTGCCAAACGTTTTATTAATCGCAGACCGATTTCTGTATTGTGTACAATCATATCTTCCAGTAATCGGCCTTTTACAATAAGAAGCTCGCCTGTTTCGTGCATAACAGCATTTGCTGAGCGACAAGTTCCGTTAAGGAGAGACATTTCGCCGACAAATTCTCCGACACCAAGAATAGCCAAAGTTTTTTCAGTTCCTCCTGCTTCCAAAAAAACTCTGACAGAACCGGAACGAACTACATACATGTCATCACCGGGGTCACCTGCCGAAAAAAGCTTTGTTCCTGCCTCTACTTTAAAACCGAATTTATTAGAAATAGTATCATTCATTTGGTCACTCACCTATCTCGATGAAGTTTTTCTCTATCTGTTAATCTAACTATAAAATAATTTCCAATAAATCAAAAAGGCTTCTTTCTTGACGATGTAGGATATTTCCGTTTAGGATTCCACTTGTTGTACGTCTCAATGTAGGATCAGGGAGGTACCTTGTCCAACAAAACTATTTTATTTGCTGATGATTCCGCCACCATGCGGACTATTGTTGAAAAAACATTTCAAGCTGAACCCTACAATGTTGCATGTGCGGCATCGGGTGAAGGTGCCATTGCTAAAGCAAAGGAACTCAATCCTGATGTCATCATTGTAGATGCAGGCATGCCCGGTGTTTCCGGCTATGATGTCTGCAAGGCTGTTCGAGATGACTCTGTCTTAAATAGCATACCGGTAATTATTATGTCCGGCGTGTCAAATTTATATGACGAGTCTAGGGGTAAAGCTGTCGGTGTTACCGAGCATATGAAAAAGCCCTTTGATACCGGACTGCTTATTGACATGATTGCCGGTCTTGTAACCGATGAGCAAGAAGACTCTTTAGTTGAAGTTGAAGATGTTCTGGAACCTGTTTCAGATACACCTTTGCCGCTACCCGATCTTGAACCCGATCTTGATAGGTTGTCTGAAATACCTATACCTGAAACCTCCATGTCAGAAGTACCTCAGGCAATCGGCAACTCTAACTTTAGTGACCCGTTTGAGACAGAGGAGAAAGTCGGCAGGCAAACAAGAGATTATGTTCGCCCATCGTCAGTACCGATAGAACCTCTTGCTTCAGAGACGGAATCTAAAGACGAAGACCTGTTCAGTGACGAAGAAGAGTTCGGCGAAGAGGCGGACTTCGGTGAAGACGAGCCTTTTGATTTATCAGAGCCTATAGAAAACGAAGAAGTTTCACCTATTGAAATTGACTCTCATCCCAAAGATACTGATTCAGGTTCGTTTCATGTCGGTACCTTGGCTGAGCTTGCTCAAATGGATTCTCAAGGGGGTTCTCTGCAAACAGAACCCCACGAGGACGCCATTGAGCTAAAATCGGCAGCAGCTTCTTCGCTTTCATCACTCGGTCCGGCAATAGCTCCTATGGATATGTCTCACGATGAAATTGAAACTGAAGAATCGGCTGAGATTCAGATCGATTCAGATGATAGAGATGATTTAACCGATGAATCGGATGATGCTTCGAGGTTCGGTGACATTCCGCAAGAACAAGAGGCAGAAATTACATCTAAAGAGTCGTATGAAAGTGTAATAACCGACCGTGCAGCAGTGGCAGCAGAAGAGTTGGCTGCTAAAGTTGTAGGTATTACCCCTGCGCAAGCTGCGGCCATTCAAACCTTGACCAGAGAAATCATAGAAAAAGTGGTATGGGAAGTTGTACCTGATTTGGCCGAGGCAATTATCAAAGAAGAACTATCAAAACTTCTCGAGGAGTAACTTTCTTACAATGTTGGACATACAATTGTTTCGTCAGAATGCCGAAGCGGTTCGCATCGGTTTAAAAAAGGTCGGCCAAGACCCAGATGTTGTTGATACTGCGTTAGCACTCGATTCCCGTCGCAGGGAATTGCAGCAGATAGGCGATGAAATTCGCGCCAAAATGAATGTTGCATCCAAAGCAATCGGAATGGAGAAGGATGCAGAAAAGAGAGCAGCATTGATCGCTGATGTTTCAGATATCAAGCAGCAAATAAAGGAAAACGAGGCGGAGATTCCGAAGGTGGATCAAGCACTTTTGGATCTGATGCTGTCAATTCCTAATCTTCCTTTGTTGGAGGTGCCGTTCGGTGAGGATGACAGCAAAAATGAGATCGATGAAGTGTGCGGTTCAGAACCGAAATTTGATTTTCAACCTAAACCGCACTGGGATTTAATGTCTGATTTAGATATTATCGATTTTGATCGCGGTCAGAAAATATCCGGTTCTCGGTTTTATATTTTAAAAGGAGACGGCGCCAGATTGCAACGCGCCCTTATTCAATGGATGCTCGATGTTCATACTACCGAACACGGATACAAAGAAATCTATCCGCCCTCTATGGTGCGTTCAGAGTGTCTCGTGGGAACCGGAAATCTTCCTAAATTTGGAGATAATCTATATCGTGACATTGAAGAAGACTATTGGTTTATTCCTACTGCTGAGGTTCCTGTAACAAATCTTCATCGAGATGAAGTTCTAAGTGTTGAGCAATTGCCCATTAAATATGTTGCCTACACTCCATGCTATCGTCGTGAAAAAATGAGCCATGGAAAAGATACCAGGGGAATCAAACGCGGCCATCAGTTTGACAAAGTAGAAATGGTACAGTTTGTACACCCTGATACGGCGAGAAATGCGCTTGATGAGTTAACAGGACACGCCAAAAAGATTCTTGAGCTTTTAGGTTTGCATCATAGAAAAATTAGAATGTGTACTGGAGACTTGTCATTTGTATCATGCATGAAATATGACTGGGAATCTTGGGCTCCCGGATGTGCCGAGTGGTTGGAAGTATCAAGTTGCAGTCTCTTCGGAGATTTTCAAGCCAGAAGAGCGAAAATTCGTTTTAAAGACACAGACAAGAAAAACAAATTGGTAAACACTCTCAACGGCTCAGGTCTCGCCTTACCGAGAGTAATGATATCTCTTATTGAAACCTACCAGCAAAGTGACGGAACAATAGTAATTCCGGAAGTTCTGAGACCTTATATGAGAGGTCAAAAGGTTATTACTCGCAATTAGTTTCGCCTTTAGTTATTTGTGCAGATCCCGGCATCCATAGGGTTCTTGATAATTAATAAAAGCTTGTTTTGGGTAGACATCAAAAAAATTATTGCCTTATCAACATCAGAAACGTTCGGGCTCCTTCTATTTTGACGTGTAAATTTTCTGCGTTTAATGCATGGGCGGCAGTCGCCAAGTATTCGGTCCTTGCTTGTTCTTTGCGTGCGGCTATAGCTCTAAGAGCTTGAATTCGAAGATCGTCTTGAGCGTTTAGTGCTATATTGATTAGGCTTTCAGGTGAATCAAAAGCTAAGGGGTTATCTACAGATTGTCTTAACGTTGAAAAATGACGTGTCTCTGTTGATCGAGAACTTGAATGTTCATCAAAAATAGTGTCAGCCGTATCTATTCTTAAAATTTGAAACATTTTCTTTCTAATTTTTTCGGCAGACCAAACCAAACGATCTTTATCATTCTCAGCGGACTCTTCGTAAACCGATTCGCAAAACTGTACTGTCAAAGCTGCCAATCCTTCATCCATCGGATAAACAGAGATTTCCAGTGCTATAACATCTCTATCCTTACCGGTTTTGACGGTAACGGTTTGAGGCTTGTTAGGCGGAAGCATAAGCGCCTCGTTGAGATCATTTGTAAGGGACATACCTCTTCTTATCAGAGCTAGTGCGGCAAGTACTTTTACTGCTTTGTCATCTTCTGTAAAACTATATTCCGGAGGAATCTTGAGGTCTTTGTTTTGAGCCAGTCGACTCCATGAAAGTGCTTTTACCAAGATGGATTTTGATTGAACTCCCCTATCTAGTGCTGATTGTTCACATGATAATTCAGGAACAAGTCCGGCTCTGCGGGCATAGATTGCAGAAAAAACACCGATGTCGGTATTATCTTCACAGGCAGTATTTAAAAGAAGTGATGCCGCTATGCGACCGTCGCTTATTATTCTCAATTTCAATTCTTCAGGAGGTTGATTTGAGTTTTTTGATTTGTCTGTTGAGGTTGTGTTTGTTTGGGTTGTCAGAACAGTAATACCGGTTGACTTTTTGGCGCATGAAACCGCGAATGTTATAAGCAATAACATTGCGGCTGCAAAATAGACTTTCAGTATGAATTTGAATCTTTTGTTGCAAAACATCACAGAACGATTGTACAGCAAATTTTTTTTTATTCGAATTTCTAGTCCCTTTTGTAGACCAAATCGATGAAAAAAAGTAACGTCTGCTTCATGGCAGTTCGTCTCACAATTACTGAAGAAAAGTCTCCCTCATCTAAGTATGTAAGAACTTTTTTGCAAGATCGAATAGTAATAGGACGATTTCGTTCTTCAGATATTTGTCTTCCGGATATGACGGTTTCAATACGTCATGCGGAGATTCGCCTAAAAGGCTCAGATTATATTCTTATGGATTTGGAGAGCCTAAACGGCTCAACGGTAAATGAGAAACCTGTTCTTCCGTTTCAGCAACGTAAGTTGCAATCGGGGGATATAATTCGCATTTCGAGTTTTCTCATTAAGATTGAATTACGAGTAGCTCCCGGTCCCGATGAAGCCCGTGACATTTCCATAAGGCATGCCAGAGACATGCTTGCACGGCTTTCCTCTGATAAAGAATCGTCTTCTCTGTATCGAACACTAGTAGTTACGGATGGTCCTTGCCGCGGATTGCGTTTGATACTTCATCCTGATCATTCACGAGCAATACTGGGAAGAGGAACTGACTCTGACTTTGTTTTGGATGATCGGGATATTTCCAGAAATCACCTGGAAATTTCACGAGAAGATGAAGGGATATCTGTAAGGGATTTGGGTAGTAAAAACGGATTATATGTAAATAATACAAGAGTGGAAAAGGCTATGATCAAATGTGGAGAATCCTTTTTCGTCGGGAGGAGCACTATATGTTTGGAAGATCCCGCTGATTTGGTGCTTAGTTCAATTTTTGAAGCACCGGAGGAGGAGACTTCCTCGTTTGAACTGGTTCAAAGAAAGATTTTGCCGTGTACATCAGCTTCCGGTGACTGCCGGACAATTTCTGCTGAGACTGCAACCGAATCTTCCGATTTATTTCCAATAGAGGAAGAACAACAAACCCAAAAACATATGTCTTTGCCTATCGGACCGGCCGATCCATTGATGTGTGATACACAATCGTATCATGGGGAATCATCTTTGCCGAAAACTGATTCTTCTTTAGACATTAAAAAAACAGAAAATGTTATTCAAGAAAATACAGAAAAAGAGCATCGAGTTTCAGATTTAGGTCTGATTATCATAGGAATCATTTTGCTTATAGCTTCTACAGCAGGTTTGGCGTATCTGTTTCGGTAAAACTGTCCGTGAAAAATGCCAAACCAATCTATTGTCTGCTTTGCGAAACTTTTGGAATTATGCAAGCGCCGCCAAAGATCAATTGTCTTTTTGCTTTCTATTTTAATGCGGCATGTGTTTTAATAGTGTCTATTTAGTCATATATAATATAAATCACAGATGGCCGTTTTCCTCTTTTGCGATGAAATGTAAAAAATTAATTGTATTTCACATTTTCTGAAAAATTATTTAAAGCTATTTGAATATTTGGTGCTATATGTTAGTAAATATAACCGAATATACTCAAAAAAGGAGTTTTCTATGAAATTTATAGTATTTTTTTTGTTTTACCTTGCAACGGCTTGTTCAGACGGCTCCAGTGAAAAGGAACGTGACACTTCTTCAGATGAAGTAAACACGGATTCTGCTGCAGATGGTGATACGGATGCCGACACGGACGCTGACACAGATGCCGACACGGACGCTGACACAGATGCCGACACGGACGCTGACACAGATGCCG
>CAYWLQ010000114.1:12169-18929 GCA_964458775.1 uncultured Myxococcales bacterium
GACACGGACACAGATACCGATACAGATACCGATACTGACACGGACACAGATACCGATACAGATACTGACACGGACACGGACACAGATACCGATACAGATACCGATACTGACACGGACACAGATACCGATACCGACACAGATACCGATGCGGACGGCCCGAGTATCTTGCTAGTCTATGCAGATTCCGCAGCTACCCTAATACATGATGCGCTGTCGGCTTATGGAGATCTTGGTGCTATCGATGAGTACGATGCAAAAATAGGCACTCCGACCGTTGCCGAGATGCAAAGTTATGATGTTGTTGTTACTTGGTCTGACAGTCAATATTTTGACGAGGTTGCAATGGGTGATAATCTTGCCGACTATGTAGATGCAGGCGGCAAAGTAATAACGTCTATGTTTTCCAACCATCCCACTTGGGGGTTGGGCGGTCGTTTTATTTCCGAAAACTATAGTGCCATGACAGGAACCGGTTCCGTTTATTCAACATCATGTTTAGATACTTATGACGCCTCACATCCCATAATGAACGGAGTAACTGAGGTCTGTGATTATTATCGTTTAACAGGAACAGCTTTAACTGCTGATTCAAGTGTTGTGGCTAATTGGGCTGACGGTCAAATTTTTGTTGCAGTCAAGAACAACAAGCCGGTGGTGACTCTCGGAGGATTTTTCGGCCAGAACCAACAATATACAGGGCAAATGGCGGATGTTGTTTATAACGCTATTTTATGGGTAAGTTCAAAGGAAAATGAAACGGCAAAATGGTCGGGGCCCAGAACGAATTTCCATGTTTCAGAGCTGAGCGGTTGGACTCAGTGTTACAAGGATGCATATGGAGACTCAGGTGCCTCTTTGGCTGATATTAAGGCTGCTTGTCCCGGTAAAAATCTGATGTTGGCTTGCAAACAGACGGACTCAAATATAATTACGCTTGCTGCTCAGGCTCCTAGAGTAGATGTATTGTTTGACACACTGGGACAAAACGTTCCTCACAATGCAAACGGAGTAGGTTGGTATTATAATGATAACTATTCATGGGGGTTTGCTTTGGAAGGTGATGCTATCTCTCTTAGCCCATGTGATATACAATCCGGAAATGGTGAGCTGCGCATGTGCTGGCACACAGGTGCGGGGGCAATGAACGGAGGTTGGCGCTGCGGTTCTCAAACCGGTCTAAATAGCTCAACAGCTTGGGAGCGAGTGGTCTATAGTGCTGACGCACTTCCCAAAATATTAATGGTGTATGCAGACAGCTCTGCTGCCACAATACACAATGAATTGTCGGCTTATGGAGATCTTGTAGTTATAGATGAATACGATGCACGTTCTGCTACGCCAACTCTGGCAGAATTGCAGAACTATGATGTTGTTATTACGTGGTCGAATAATACTTATAGTGATGCAGTTACGTTAGGTAACAACTTAGCCGATTATGTGGATGCGGGCGGCAAAGTAATAAATTCAATGTTTTCCGATGTTTCGGGTTGGTCTCTTTCGGGACGTTTCGTAAATGAGAACTATCATGCAATGTTCGGGACAGAAATTGCCTCTTCTACTAATTGCTTGGGTGTTTATGACTCCGAACATCCAATAATGAACGGTATAACAGATGTTTGTGATTATTATCGCCTGATCAATTCATCTCTAACCCCTGATTCCAGTGCCGTAGCCAGATGGGCTGACGGTGAAATATTTGTCGCAGTAAAAAATTCAAAACCGGTGGTAACTTTAGGGGCATATTTAGGTTCGGCCCAACAGTATACAGGACAAATGGCGGATGTTGTTCACAATGCGATTTTGTGGGTAAATTCAAAACAAAACCAAGCAGCAACATGGTCAGGGCCCAGAACAAATTTCCATATTTCAGAGCTGAGCGGCTGGACGCAGTGTTATAGAGATAATTATGGAGACTCGGGAACGTCTTTGACTGACATTCAGGCTGCTTGTTCGGGCAGCAATCTTATGTTAGCCTGTAAACAAACGGACTCAAATATAATTACGCTTGCTGCACATGCTCCTAGAGCTGATGTTTTATTTGACACTTTAGGGAATAGCACGCCTCACAACGCGAACGGAGTGGGTTGGTATTATCATGGAGGAACCGGATATTATTCATGGGGTTTTGCTTTGGAAGGTGATGCTGTTTATCTTAATTCATGTGATACAGAATCCGGCAATGACGGTCTGCGTATGTGCTGGCACACAAATACAGGAAACCTGATCGGAGGTTATCGTTGCGGTGCTACTACCGATCTTAATAGTTCAACAGATTGGGAGCGCATAGTTTTAACTAATTAATAATATTAAGTGTAGTACCTTGAAATTATAGCACTTTTGCCTTTGATTCTATGGCGGCTTCCTCCACAATAGAAAAACTACCGACTAAAATTCATCGAGAATACAACTTTGCTGCCTTAGGGCTTACATTGCTCGTTACACCTAAAACCCGCCAATAGAATTCAAAGCTTTTTTCTACTGATTCGGCAATAAGTGACACAAATGAGGTTTACCCCTATTGAATATGCTTTGAAGGTTTATTTAGAAACAGAACTCTCGGGCGGGCCAAGGTAGCTTTCTTGCAGACCTCCAGTATCTAAGACTATTTTTTGGACTATGACTGTAGGATCGACAGCCCATAGTTTTAGAGTATGCTTTCCGGCTTTTGCTATCGCAAATTTGTTAGAAACAATGTGAACATTGTCAGCAACGCCTCTTTCCCATCCGCGTTTTCCTTCAGGGTAGGGTAGGGGGTCCAGTGTTTTTGTGATGTTAATACTTGTGGGGTCGCTGTCATCCATTGATAGCGCAAAGGTTAAGCCGTCGGTGTGCAATACATTTTGCCTTGGAGATAGATAGATATAGACTGTTACTTCTCCGGTTGAAAACAAATGCATGTCATATTCCAATCTTGCATTGCCTTCACCGGGTGTTACTCGGTTCATAGTAACTGGAAAGGGTGTCATTGCCGATCCGGTTCTTCCTATGTCAGGAATTCGTTCCCATGTAACAGTTGAAGAGTTTATCGCTCGACTATAATTGTCCGCTTCCATAGAGACATAGCCGTTGCTTTCCACAAACAGACCGGCTGACGGACGTACCTGAGGATTGTCAATAACGGCTTCGAGATCAACACTCGTAAAATCACTTAAATTGGTAACTGTAATAGTTAAAGAAGAAGATCCTTCAGGTACTTCACTCCAATTGTTGACAGTAAGTTCTGCCCGAATTTGCTTGTTGTTTTCGTCGATAATTCCGGTTGAAGGTGAAACTGTCAGCCAGGGAACTTCCGGTGATACGGTTATTTCAAATTCAAATCCCTCCGTACCTCGATTGAAAACTTCAATATACTGAGCCGGCTGTACCTGATAGGGACTAAAAGTCGGCAGAACCAAAACGTTAGAGTCAGGATAAACATCCTCAGAACCGTCTACTGCTATTCCCATTTCACCTGCTTCGGGTATTTCGACGGTTTCGAGAGAAGGGTATATAAAGTCTTTTAGAGCGGCACCGTTTTCTTCGGGCTGCTGCCAACCGGAATATCCGAGATAGGGTTGGGTTTGAAATCCCTTCCACTTACCGTTGCTAAGCTCGTTGTTGTAATAATCTGCCATAGCAGTGCTCTGTTCGAAACGTTCTTGAGCAATTGCAGCCATATCTAAAGCGGATGCTCTTCCTTGTTTTACATAGAGTCTGTTTTTAAATCCGGCCAGTCTCAATTCGTACATCAAAGCAGATGCTTTAACCTGATAGAGAACAAGCTGGTAGTAGGCATCCTGATACTTGTCATCCAGTCTGTCGGCCAAGGTTTTTGCATCATCGGCAAGCTTCTGCCATTCAGCGGTTACTCTCTCCATTTCTCTATAATTTGTAAGACTAAAAGGAGAACCTGTTGAATCATCTTTTCTGTTTGTCAACTCAGGTTTTCTGTCCGATTGCAGCATGGAATATCTGCGAAGTATGTCGGCTGCAGCAACAGCATGCTCAGATCCGAACTGCTGTCCGGCATACATTTCTTCCCATTCGTGTAATCTCTCTACAGGCCATCTCTCGGGGTTCCACGCATAGTCCATAAAAAATTGAGTCGGCAGCTCATTGCCTTTCATGTCTCCCACGTTTACTACCCATAGTCTGTCCACGCCCAATTCATAGGATAGATGAAGCTGCTCCCAAATGTTGGGCAAAAGATTTGTATCTACCCATTTATAGCACCTTGGTCCTCCGACATAATCAAAGTGGTAATACAAACCGTAGCCTCCGGGTCGTTCCGGTTCATCGTGATCCGGAAGCATACGCATGTTGCCCCAGTTGTCATCGGCCCAAACCACTGTTACATCACCAGGCACTCTCAGACCGCTTTCCCACCAATCCTGAACTTCTTTGTACAGGGTCCACACCTGCGGAATTTTTGCCGGATGAACTCCCATAACCTCTTCGATAATATTTCTCTGAGACGATATGAAATCATTTACCAACGGTATGCCGTCTTCGGAAGACAAAGCTACGTCACCGGGGCCGCGCATTCCGATAGTGACTACTCCTTCAAAATCTTCTTCCGCCATATATTTGATACCGTCTCGCCAGTAAGCTTCAACCGCATCTTTATTGGTTCTGTAACTCCATTCTCCGTTACCTCCGTAGGCATCGGAAAAAGGTTTTCCCCCTTGGGTTTTTACGCCGCGATTCCACTCTTCGATGCCTCGCATCATCGGAGCCTCGTGAGAGGTTCCCATAACAATGCCGTATCTCTTTGCCTCCGCGTGGTTTTCGGCATCGTCTTCAGCAAAGGCTCGCCCCCAGACGGCCGGCCATAGATAGTTTGCCTTTATTCTCAACATTGCCTCAAATATCTTGGCATAGATGCCTTTTTTAAAAGCATAGCCCTCGTCGGAAAAATAATTTCGGTGCCACAGATCCAAAGCAGGATTCTCGTCGTTGATAAAAATGCCGCGATACTTTACGGCCGGTTCGCCTTGGCTGTGTCTTCCGGAAATAACATACAACTCATCTCTCTCTAAGGGAGGCACATCGGCCCAAAAATGCCAAGGTGACACACCGATTTGAGCACATAAATCATATACGCCGAAAATAGTTCCGCGTTGATCGCTGCCGACTATAACCAACGCACGGTCAAGATCGTCGATAGGTGAGTCAACGCTAGTAATAACAAAGGTTTCCCATTTTCCTTCAATGTCAGACACATCAAGTTTTTCGTTTTTTATCATCTCATCGATCAAAGGGCTTTTACCAACGGTTCCGATAATAACTGCTTGAGAAGTTGACGGAAGTTTGTCCTTATGAACTGAAGGGGTCTTGCCCGTTACCTTTTCAATATCGGTTTTCAGATCCTCGGCTACACGAATAACCCCTTCGTAGTCTTCTGAGCTTACAATAATCGGAACAGCAGTATTTCCGCTAACCAGCCCGAAACTTCCGGTTTTCTTTTCGTCAACAACATATGTGCCGGGGTCTATTACTTCACCCCTGTTCGGCTTGTTGTGCCAAGTATCCTCGGTATCAGGTTCAAAGACCTCTTCGGTGTCCTGGCAAAACGAGTTGCACTCAATATCATCACAATCTGCGGCACTGTCTCCGTCGTTGTCTAAGCCGTCGTGACATAGTTCATGGGTGTTTTCAAAATTGGCAATATCCGTTTTATTCGAACCGTCGTCGCATCCGAGTATTATTAACATCAACGCGACAGGCAAACAGAATATTTTTGTCATCATTTTGTCCCTTTCTTTTTTATATCAACTCGACTTGCACAGCCGAAAAATAGAGCGCTCATTTTACTTTCATTACAAATGCCACTGCATAGTTGGGAAGGTGTGTTTTGGTTGACAGGCCCGTAAACGGATCTGAATCCCTAAGCAGACCCCAGCGAATGGTACCTGCACCGCCTTTTTGGAGTAATTCTTCTGTTTCTTTTCCGTCTGTGGAGGCGGCATATGCAACTTCAACAGTGTCAGAAGTAAGCTCTTTGTCACAAGTGATTATTACTGTTTCATCTACTATCTCGACCGAGTTTATCACAACACGTTGCGAATTGTCGCGCACTTCAAAGCCCTTGCCTTCCGCCCATTCTGTAAGCTCCAATTGATGAGGAGCTGACATGGTGTCGTCCCAAACCATCGGCGGTACAGGTACGTGAAAGTGAACAGTTATTGTATTACCGTTCTTTGTAGCCTTGAGCGGTTCAAGCGGACGCCAGTCTCTTCCTCTTACAATTTTTTCATAGTATATCTGTCCCAATTTTTCCCCGTATTGCCTGTAACCCAAGGGTGACAAATGTATCGCATCGCCGTGACCGTCATATTGATATTTGGGACCGACGCAAATAATTTCTCCCGGATAGTCGAGGCCGATCTCCCACTGCGCCTGCGTTGCAACGGACCTTGACCCTACGTTTTCAGGAAATGCATGTTGTTGAGATACCAACATCGGAATAGGTTTTTCCTGTCCTGTAATAGGCAATAGATCTTCGTTGTAATCACTCCATAGCTTGACTATTCCTTCTCCGTATCTAGAGCTGCCGGAATCAGTTTCTCCGTGGGTCAATACGATGGCACCGATGCCGTAGGTTTTGCCTGCCTCTTTAGCCAATCTGGAAATAGCTTTTGCTTCAAACAAAGTTGCGGCAAAGGCTCTTCCTGTTGTCTCGGTTTCAACTGCCTCTTTTTCTATCATCGCCAAGCCCTGACCGCTCTCTCCCACTACTGTATGAACAGAAACGTAATCTGTTTCGGCCGACTCAAGAACC
>CAYWLQ010000115.1:0-18700 GCA_964458775.1 uncultured Myxococcales bacterium
GACAAATGGTTACATCGGCAATGCCTGTACGTCTGACAAAAGCAATCACCAATACAGCAACGGCTGCAGAAAACCAATGAAGCTTCATAGCCCGCGATGCTCGAAGACATGCGAAGCCCAGCATAGCCGATACAGCGATATGAACTACAAATAATGCTATCGGAAAACCGGTTTTTCCAAACAGGAAATGCAGTGTTCTGATTAAATATGAAAATGAAACATGATAATGAGTGGTTTGCCAGGTAAACCAGTCTCCAACAAGAAAGGAGTCGTAGATACTGCGATAGGGCAACAAAAGATATTGATAATGGTCGTTGGTTTCAAAACTGTAGGGAATTTTTAGCAACAGAATTGTAGCAGCCGATAATGAGAAAAGAATAGAAAATAAAACATCTAATAAGCGACCTCGGTCAGCGGTCTTTTTTTGTATTTCCGATGATATTTGTCCAAAAAATTTTTCTGTTTTGCTTAAAATTAACAAACCGAACTTTTTCAAAAACACAAGAGGACCTATGGTTTTAGGAATCGACATACTATTTATGTTGATCGGTTTCTAATCGACGAACTCGTTTAAGAATCGACTCTAGAATCTTGCGATTTGCTCCGACCAGATCGGCCACAATACCCGACAATGCTATCTGAAATGACGCTAAAATCAGAATTGCAGCCAAAATAAGAGACTGAACATGCCCGGCTGCGCCGTCATTCATAACGAAATAGTATAAAAATCTGCCTCCGACAACCAACCCGCCTATGAGAAATATCAGAGACAAAGTCAAAAAGGTCTTCAGAGGATTGTACATTGTGTAAATGCGAATAATTGTTACTAATGATCGCTTTATGTATCCCCACATGCTTTTGAACAAGCGAGATTCACGAGTTGGAGGATTGGTACGAATAGGAACAGCGTCAATCTTCATTCTTGCCGAGCCGGCCTGAATTATTGTCTCCAAAGTATAGGTAAACTCATTTGTAACAAAAAGACCGAGTGCAGCATCCTTTGAAATAGCTCGAAAGCCGGATGTCGCATCCGGAACCTCCGCACCTGAAGCTTTGCGGACTATCCATGAACCGAGTTTTTGAAGATGCTTTTTTGTTGTGGAAAAACTGCTCACAGTACCTACCTGCCTGTCACCCACAACCATATCTGCCGTTCCTTCTAAAATAGGTTTGACGAGATCTGCAATACATGAAGGATCATACTGATTATCCGCATCGGTGTTTACGATTACATCAGCTCCCATTCGAAGGCATGCGTCGATACCGGCCATAAAGGCTCTTGCCAGTCCGCGATTTTGAGCAAATCTAACGACGTGATTAACACCCAAACTCTTCGCTATTGCAGAGGTTTTGTCGGTAGAACCGTCGTCTATAACGAGAAATTCAACTTCATCAAATCCGGGTAATTCTCTAGGAAGTCCGGCTATAGCCTCCGGAAGCGTTTGTTCCTCATTAAAACACGGCAATTGTATAATAAGTTTCATTAAATAACTCTCTAACAGATTCAAAGCAGTATGTTCAAGATTTCAAAATATTTAAAAAAACAAATGTCGATGAGGTCTTTTTTGTCATTTACAAAACGTGAGCTATAATGATTTTCAGTAAGGAGCTCCAAAAATGAAATCCCGGATAAAAAAAATACTATTGTCAGGAGTATTGCTCATTCTCACACTAACAATGACCTCCTGTCTATATGCGGTTCAAGAAGGCATTTGCAAAATAAAATTTAAAAAGAAGTATAAATGTCCTGTAAAACAAATTGTGGTTATAGAAGATGAAATGGATATGGTGGATCTGATAAAACTGAGAGGTTGCGGAAGAACAGTTGTATATGACGGCACCAAAGAATATATGGATTATTGATATAAGCTATAGTTAAAGCATTAATATTTTTCAGGGTTTTTTTTGTGGATTGACAAGAATATCGGACAGATAAACTGCCGGGTCTTCTCGTTCTCCGTCTCTTTTTCTAAACTCCAAATGCAAATGAGGCCCGGATGCTGCGGTACCGGTATTTCCCAAGGTGCCTATTATTTGTCCTGCCTCAACTTCATCACCTTCTTTTACTGCCAAGCTGTCAAGATGCATATAACAGGTTCGCAATCCGTTTCTATGGTTAACAGTCACCCAAATTCCGGCTTTTCCCATTGAATTTCGGGGAATTGCTGCGGCTTCTTCGGGAGTTGTATGTCGGCTCGGCTGCGGTTCGGGCATATCAACTCCTGCAAAAGAAATTCTCCCGGATGCCACAGCTCTTATCGGCTCTCCGGTAAGCCCGGAAATATCAATACCTTGATGCCCCGGTCCCTTTTTATTTCCTCTCTTATTTCCGAAATAGTCGAGAAGAAGCCTAGGAACACCGTCAACAGGAGAAACAAGAGCAGTATCACCGTAAACTCCGGCAGGATGAGGTCCGTCTTCTTTATATGCAGCTATCAGTCTTCGACGGACGGTTAAGACAGCATCTTCCGGTTCAACATTGGTAACTTTGTCACCGAAAAACCAATGTGACACAGGATGACGGTGATTAACGCTTCCAAATTCATCATCCAAATCTTTACACTGTTTTGAATACACACTTAAAATTGCCGATGCGAAATATAGATTTTCTTCAATTTTTTGTACACTCCACTGATTAAATCTAAACTCTTTTATAGGCAAAGCCTCCTGTTTCCAAACACCGTCTTGCTTAACAAAGTATCTATACTCTGAAGAGCGAATATGAGGAGCATGCATAGCAACATCAATGCGGGTCAATCCCCACCGCGTTTCTCGATCAGGAGTTCGAGGGCGACACCCCGATTGATGAATCATCAAGGCGGCTACTAAAAAAGGATCTACTTCAAAGCGTTTGCTTTCTCGCAAAAGAGAAGAAGAAATAAGCTCCAATCGATCAGGAGGCATTGCTCCGCACAAAGCGCCTAAAGCTTTTTGAAATTGTGCGGGATCGATAGAAAGCGGAGAGTCAGGTTCATTAGGCCATATTTCAGCACTTATGCTTTGATAAGATAGATTATGCCTCGTTTGAAAACCCGTACCTACGCATTTCTGCCACAAAGTCTTTTTAGCCTCGGACGAAAACGAAATAATTAATATGACTAAAAAGAACAAAACAGCTGTATTCTTAAGAATTAAGCTTCTTAAAATATTTTGTTTGAGTCTTTTTCTTTCAATGTTTTCTTTATTGCTGTTCAACATATCTATCAACAAATGCTTCTGAAAAACCTACTGAGAGATTCTTGAGCAAAGTAGTATCCCTAATACCCAATCTTTCGCAACCGGTTATGCTATTTCAACAATATTGAACCGTTATTACCTTTATGCGTAACTTCTTTATGCGTAACTTCTTAAAAATCGCCAGTGAAACAGAAAAATAGAGTAGATGCGGGGTTGAACGAAACCGCTTTAAATATCTAATCATATCGGTATATTAACAGAAAGAATTGCAGTTTCTCAAAAATACTAGGAAAAACAAAAAAGAGCAGAAAAAAAGGATTCCTCCCTTGAAAAGGGGGTTAGGGGGATTTCGTCAATAAGCATCTGAAAGATTTAGACAAAATCCCTCCGCCTACTTTTTCAAAGGGGGAGTTTCTGACCTTTACCTCAAACTTCGCTTCCAAAATGAATCTCAATTACCGGCAGTTTTTGAGAAGTTACAAGAAATAAATCTCTCTCCTATCGAGGAATCCAATTCTTACCAGTAGTTTTTGAGAAGTTACAGACAACTTTGTATAAACTGTTTACAAAATAAATTTTCATATAGGTATTTTATTACCATTTGTTTGTAACAACTATTTCTGTTATCATAAAGACCGGCAGAATAATGAAACACTGTTTTGATTTTGCAACATGATTGAAAACGGGATTTAGACCAAACAGAAAGGGAATATTATAATGTTTCAAAAATCTATTATTAAATGGGTATGTGTTGTTTTTATTGTTGGTATCGGAGCCGTTTCTTGCAAAGACGAGCCTTCATCATCTGAATCTACTGATGACGGCGGTACAGACGGTGACACTGATACAGACACCGATTCTGACACGGATACTGATACTGACACGGATACTGACACTGACACGGATACTGATACCGACACGGATACTGATACTGACACTGATACTGATACTGATACTGATACTGATACCGACACGGATGCTGATGCAGACGGCGGCACTGACGGTGACACCGACACTGATACTAGTGCAGACGGCGGCACTGACAGTGACACTGACACTGACACCGATACGGACACCGATACGGACACTGACACTGATACCGACACCGATACGGACACTGACACCGATACGGACACTGACACCGATACGGACACTGACACTGACACCGATACGGACACTGACACTGACACCGATACCGACACTGACACCGATACGGACACTGACACTGATGCAGATGGAGGAGACGATTCTGACGATTTACCGGAAAGCTTCAGTCCGACCTTCGAACCGGGACCGGATATGAACGTTGCTCGAATGAATCAACAAAGCATAACTTTTGCAGATGAAAGTATTTTGCTGGTCGGAGGACACGGAGCATCATTTGTATCTTTAAACAGCAGTGAGCTGTTTTCGTATGAGCCAAATACATTTGTTACACAAACCATGAATTATACCCATGATTTTGGTGCTATAACACGCTTACAAAACGGAAAGATTCTTATCGCCGGAGGAGCAGCAAACTTGGGCGTTGCTCCCGGATACAACACTGCTGAATTGTATGATCATAATGATCATTCCTATACTCCGACCGGTTCTATGGTTTACGCTCGAATGAATTCAGCGGCAGCAACTCTTGTTAACGGCAAAGCATTGATTGTCGGCGGATGGTATAATGAAAACAGCGTTACTTATGGAGAAATATATGATCCTGCATCTGGTGAGTTTATTTCCACCGGAGCACTTAATACGCCTCGCGCTATTCCAGTCGTGCTGCCGACCGCAGACGGCGGGGCTATGGTAATCGGAGGAACAGGTATATACGGCGGAGAAATAACTGAACGAATTGAATACTATGATTCTGTTTCCAATACATTTTCCGTTTTAAAAGAATATCTTTTTTCGGAAGAAGATGCCGGCTGGAAACCAAGACTGTTTAATTCCTATAGCCGATTAATGGAAACACAGAAACTTGATGATAATAACTATCTGTTAATTGCTGATAACAGCTCATCCGGCAATCCGATCTATATTACACTTTTCACAGTAAATACCGAAAATAAAACCATAACAAAAATCAATACAGTTACGGAAATGCCTAATTCTGATACCTATTCTATTTTGACTCCAATTGTAGACATTGAAAAGAAAGTGGTTTACTTGCCGGCTACAAAATCCGATACAGTACCGGTTGAGCTTACTCTTTTTGCTTATGATTTAAATACCGGTGCTGTTGTTTCGGCGGATACTTCTTATGTATTGCCCTCTTCCTATTATTTGGGAAATGCCTCTTTTCAATTATTACATAATGGAAAGATTCTCATAGCCGGAGGACATTCCCAGACCGGTTACAATACAAATTTCTCTCCTATTTCTAAGACCTTAATTGTAGATCCTAATTGGTAATACTCAAGATAGACAAAAGTATTATTTAGAATCAATTTTGATTAAAACAGAGTTGTATTGACAACATTTAGTTCTTCTTGCTAAACACCCGTTCGTTGTCGGTTGAGTTGCGATAACTAAGTATTGCAGCTTTGAAAAGGGAACCCGGTGAGAATCCGGGACTGACCCGCAGCGGTAATTGGGAACGAAAGCAGCCATTAAGCACTGGTCGCAATAGACCGGGAAGCGGTTGTGAGTAGGAATCAGGTTGTTTTTCAGCTTTTGCCCATAAGTCCGAAGACCTGCCGATGATTTAATTTTTGCCAAGCCTTCGAGGGTTTGAGGCCGGCGGAGATGATTGTATTTCATTTACTAACAGCAGAATTTTTATATTTTCTCGGTCTTGGGATTAGAGCGTTTTCTATTCCCTTGTGTTTGCGCAAGCGTTGCAAGAGCTCTTCCTTCGGTTACTATACAAACGATGTAATTCCCCTTGCCCCCTTTTTCAAAGGGGGATCTTTTGTGGTGCTCGGCTTCTGCTGCCTGAAAAATTATATTTTCAACACAGGCGGAGGACGAGTTGTTTAGGAAATCCCTCATCTCTTATCTTTCTGTTACAGTAGGAAACATCATTTTGCTTTTCTGTTCTTTTAAATCTTTTGCCGATAAATCTCCGCCTAAATCTTCTGACGAAAATCAGAATGAAGAATCTTTCGATTTTGAAGATTGGAGTTCCTCTATTGACGATGATGATATGTACGAATCAGAAGTATTAGGATACCGTCTTCATTCGACAGATCAGGTAACAGGATTCGCAGAAACCGTTGAGGTTTCGGAGCATCAAAAAAGCATAACCGATGTTTCAGAGGTTATATCAAGGTCAGCCGGCGTGCAGGTTAAAACAATGGGAGGACTCGGATCATACAGCGCAGCTAGTGTTCGCGGTTCTACTCCCAATCAAGTGCCCATCTTTCTCGACGGTGTTTTGCTCAATGTCGGCGGTTATTCAAATGTTAATTTAGGTGACTTCTCACTAAACACTCTTCGCAGTATAGAAATTTACCGCGGCAATGCTCCGCTTGCAGTAGGAACCTCCGGCATCGGAGGTGCTGTCGTTCTCAATACCAGGGTACTTGACAAGCCGCTTCTCGAATATGCAGCCGGCTACGGTTCGTGGAACACCTGGAGGCTCTCAACATTGTACGGTACCCGAGTGGGCAAAAGCGATATATTAGCGGTAGTAACAGGTCAACATTCAGACGGAGATTTTCTTTATTTCAATCGAAACGGCACGCTTTACAACCCGGATGATGATAAATTTGTAAACAGAACCAACAATAATCATACTGCTTTCTCCTCATTGCTTAAAATACGAAAAAAGCTTGGTGATTTAGACCTGTCGCTTATGGATGATTTTTTTCATAAAAGGTCAGGAATATCCGGCATAGACCACATGGTAGACAAAAGCGACGCCAAACTCGATGTTCTCCGCAACACATTGAGTACTTGTTTAGAAACAAAGCTCAGTGATAAATCTGCGTTTAATCTTAATCTATCCCATCTGTATTTGTTCGAAAGCTATTATGATATGTCCGGACATATAGGCATCGGGCATCAAGATAATGAATATATAACCAACGGAGCAACCGCGACGGCTGTTCTAAAAAACGATTTTTCAAAAAAACACATTACAACTTTTAGGCTCAGCAGTCGTTATGAAAACTATAAAGAGCGTCGTCTTAATTTGGAGGCCGATGACCAACAGAAACCTAGCCACAGAGTAAAAACGGAAATCGGTACTGAACATGAATGGGTTCCTGTTTCTAGACTGCATATTGTTTCTACATTGAGAGGCGAGATTCACTACTCACATTTCGGCGGCGGCTCCTTGCCGTCTTTGCTTACAGATTTTCCAGAAACTTCCAAAAATGATTTCTTTTTTTCACCGTCTTTGGGAGCACGTCTAGAAATAACAGAAGGACTGACGCTTAGAGTAAACGGCGGCAGGTATACGCGTACTCCCGATCTAAACGAGCTGTTCGGAGACCACGGTTCAGTTGTCGGCAATCCCGAGCTCGATCCGGAAGTCGGCTACAATGTGGATGCCGGTACAACCTATTTCTATGCCGGAAGTCGTTACTTAAACCTGTTTCGAATTGACGCAGCCTGGTTTGCCTCTTGGGTATCAGATCTTATTTCCCTTGAGCAGAATTCGCAAAACACCGCAAGACCTGTAAATGTCGAAGCTGCAATGATTCAAGGAACCGAGCTTTCGTTGCGATTGTCTTTGTTCAAACTAATAACCCTTAGCGGCAATTACACCTATTTCTACGGAGTCAATCGGTCAAATATTGAGCACTACAAAGAAAAGAAACTGCCGGGACGTCCCAAACACGAAGCCTACGGACGAATCGACATTAGCAAAACTTTTAAAAAATGGGGAGCAGGTACTTGGTTTGATGCAGACTATGCAGGCAAGGCCTACGCAGGGCAATACAACAGCGAAACCTTTGTTACTCTCCATTACTTTTTGGGCACCGGCATACACGCGGAGCTGCCGACAACCGGTCTGACATTGACCTTTGAAGTTAAAAATTTGCTTAACGCCTTGGTGTTTAAAAACAACGAAGGAAATTGGCTTCCCATGAGTGATTACAACCGCTACCCGCTTCCGGGGCGCACTTTTTTAGGAACTGTTCATTGGCAAAGACGCTGATGGTTTAAATAAGGAGAAACTAATGAAAATCAAACTGAGTTTAATCGATGCTGCCACGACACTGTTGTACAAACCGGCTTTTATCCTGCTTGTTTTAATGCTTCAGGCTGCATGCAATACCGGAGGCTTGGATGATGTTATAAAAAGCAATGCAGATTCCGAAGAAGATTTAGATACGGATACTTATACCGATACGGATACATCAGAACAAGACGAAAAGCCTTACACCGCAGCACTAATTATCACCACCGACTATGTGACTGGTTCGTACAGCACTATTTCTGTAAGCGAACGTGTTGTAAAAAAAGACATCGCCGCAATACACTCGGATGCTGTGTGCCGATTCGATCCTCTGACAAATACGCCGTTTGTTATAAATCGATCCGGAGGAGATTCAATTTCCGTACTCGATTCTAATACATGTGAAATTAAGAAAGACTATTCTACTGAAGCATTGTCAAATCCCAGCGACATTGCTGTGTATTCCAAAAACAAAGCCTATATATCAAGATACGGTCTGGCCGAAATGTTGGTTGTAGAGCCCTTAAACGGTAAAGAAGTCGGCTTAATTGATCTTAGCGATTATGCAGATGCCGACGGAATTCCTGAAGTTTCCGGTCTAGCTCTAACAGGAGATACCTTATACGTGCCTGTTCAAAGAATTGACCAAAATGTTTGGCAACCTGAGGGAAGCAGTTTTATCGTAATAATTGATTCTGAAACCGGTGACATCGACGGAGACATAAAACTTACAGGCACAAACCCTTACGGGGCTCCTGAATACAGCAAGGCATTAAAACAATTTGTTATAGCTGAAACAGGATCATGGTCAGAATTGGACGGAGGTATTGAGCTGTTCGATCCAGAAACAGAAGAGGTCAGCGGTTTTATTATTACCGAAAAAGAGCTTAACGGCAATGTCAGCAAAGGAATAATTCTATCGGAGACCAAGGGATATGCACTAGTGGGGGTTTCCGGAGATTCGGGAAGTGAAAGTCACATAATAATTTTCAATCCTAAAACAGGTAAGGTAACAAAGACACTTATAGAAGATAAAGGGTGGTCCTTTACTGATATGGTACTAACGCCGAACGGTGATGAGTTATGGATAACCGACCGAACTGCAGAAAAATCAGGTATTCGCATTTTTAGTACCGAAACAGATGAGGAAATTACCGAAAATCCGATCAACGTAGGACTTCCGCCGTCAGCAATTTGTTTTACTAGGCAATAGTAGATTTTTTTAATTCTTTTAAGATCATCTCAACCATATTGGGGTTATATTAGTTTTAGCTTTGCTAGATAAACGGCAATTTGACATTAAAAAGGACTTAAAACTGTGGCCAAAAAGGGATTACTGATCGTTAACACCGGAAACGGAAAGGGAAAAACTACTGCCGCTTTGGGGCTGGCTCTTCGCATGCTAGGACACGGCAAGAGGGTTTCGATTATACAATTCATAAAAGGTTCGTGGAAATGCGGCGAACTTGAAGCTGCAAAAAAGTTCTCAGGGCTATTGGATTTTCATGTTTTGGGAAGAGGATTTACTTTCGATTCTAATGATAACAGTGCCGATACTGAAGCGGCAAGAGCGGCATGGCTATTTGCTGAAAGAACAATATCTGAAGGTTTACACGATTTGGTCATTCTTGATGAACTTACTTATCTGGTCAAACTAAACATGGTTGACGAAGAATTAATATTAAAAACCCTTGTAAACAAACCGCCTAAGATGCATGTGCTTGTAACCGGACGTTATGCAACAGAAAAACTAATGGATGTAGCTGATTTGGTTACTGAAATGAAAGAAGTAAAACACCCTTTAAAAACTGGAATAAAAGCCCAAAGAGGTATTGAATTCTAGAATAGATTATCTCCCCCCAAACCGCTGTTACCAGGCCTTCACAATTATTATTTTGGTGTGTTAGAAAGAAAAAACTGTTCAGGTGTTAGCGCGGGAATTCTTGAAAACTTAAAATCAGAAATATTTCGTGAAATGATATAATGGATATTATTTTTCATGGAGCTTACTTCGATAACCGCGTCTTCATAATCCGCAATTGGTGAAATAAGCGAATCTCTAAGAATTACTTCATCAATAGGAATAACGTTGAAGATATCTAAAAGCGCAGTAATGGTATTCACAACTTTCGTTTTGTTCTTTTGTTCCTTTAAAAGAAAATAGGACAAAGTTGTAATTTCGTGTGCACAAAGATATCCTTTTATTTCCTTTTCAACACACATGTTAATAATGTGTGCTGCTTCCCGATGAAAATTTCTCCTGTTTAGGAAATCTAAAATAATATTTAAATCAATTAGAATCTTTTTCATGAAATGATTTCCTCAAAGCTTTCTTATCCGGTATCGGTGAATCCTGAAAAAGACCGTACAAAGCATTTGTTTTGGGGTTAAATTCCTTTTCTATGTCGCTGTGTTTTAGTCGAATAAGATACTGTTCAAAAAGGTTAGAAATCGACAATCCGTTTTGTTTTGAGTAGTCGTGAGCAAAAGATATTAGTTCATCATCAATATTTAAGGTAAGTTTCTTAGACATCATTCACCTCCTTACGTATAAAATATAATAGCATACGTAAGACACCGCAACCCAAGTTAAGCAATTTGATGTCATATCTGTTTAGAACGAAAAGATAGTGAGTACTCAATGATGTAATTAAAATAAAAAAAGTTCACAATTCGTTGCGAATATAGAGCAGTTCATCGTATGTATAAACAGCAAAAATGATTGACCTCTTAAGGTCGAAGGAAAGGGGACACGGATGTCTTCAGTTAAAATCTGCTTGGTCGGTGCCGCCGGCCGTATGGGTCTTGAAATAGTTAGAGCGGCATCCTCACTTAAGACTGCCGAGATCATAGGAGCGGTTGAACCGTCTCAATCGTCGGCGATTGGAAAGGATGTCGGAGAGCTGGCAGGTGTCGGCACTATTGGAACCTCTATTTGTGACGATTTGGCAGCCAGTGCAGCGAAATGTGACGTAATAGTCGATCTAAGTTTGCCTATCGCAACTGAATCGGTGTTAAACGCAGCCTTGAAGGCCAAAAAGCCTTTGGTATGCGGCACGACCGGATTAACGTCAACTGTCTTGTCTTTGTTTGACGAAGCTGCAAAAGAAATTCCGGTTCTGCAAGCAACCAATTTAAGCCAAGGCGTAGCAGTTCTTTCAATACTAGTCGAACAAGCGTCACGTCTTTTAGGAGAGAATTTTGATATTGAGATTATTGAAATGCACCACAGAAACAAAGTCGACGCTCCTTCCGGAACAGCGTTAACTTTAGCTACTGCCGCAGCATCAGGAAGGGGCATTGATCTTGAAAAGTCTATAAAGAACGGCAGGCAGGGGTATCAAGGCACTCGTTCTAATAAAGAGATAGGCATGCATGCAATTAGAGGAGGCGGAGTGTTCGGAGATCATACGGTTATTTTCGCAAGTCCTTCGGAACGAGTAGAATTGGTCCACAAAGCCGAATCAAGAGCGCTGTTCGCAGAAGGAGCCGTTAAGGCTGCTGTATTTCTATCTTCACAAAAACCGGGACGCTATTCCGTCCGAAATGTTTTAGGGCTGTAACTTTGATGCATTCATTTAAATCCTACAAATAAAGATAACTCATTTTTCCTGTTTCCATTTACCTGTAGCAGATCCTCAAATATTTGTTTGCATACTCTTGTATATATAAACTGGTCTCGCGTGGAGGAAAAAAAAGACAAACCTATTTCGTTTCCCTTTCAAAACCCCACTTCTGAGATGATAAATATCTACAATTAATAACGAAAGATGCCTTATGCTAAATATTTTTCGTCCCAATTTTTAACAGGGTTTTTAAATCATAGATTCTGTTTCTTTACAGCTGTTGCCTAACCGGATAGGATCTTTTTCTGATCGAGCGGATCTTTTTTACTGACCGTGCGTATAGAGAAATGGAAGCGACGTAAAGTCGCACCGGCTCTCGCAAATTGCGCGGCATATTGTCGGGGCATAGCGTGGCCGAAGAAACAAGAACTGATGAGGAACTGATGGCTGAATTTGTACAGGGAAGTCTTGCGGCTTTTAATTCTCTGTATGCGAAGTATAAAACTTCGCTGTTTAACTTCTTATACCGGCTTTCAGGCAGCAAAGAAACCGCTGAGGAACTTCATCAAGAAACCTTTCTAAAAGTTGCAAATAAACGGGACACATATCGTACTGACGCTAAATTCTCAACATGGCTTTATTCTATTGCACGCAATCTAGCATTTGATGCCAAAAGAAGGGCAAAATACCGTAATCACACATCATTGGATCAACCTATAAAAGAAAATGGAACTTCATTAGTAGAACGCATAGCAGACGAACACCCGGATCCGGCGCGTGAATCGGTCTCAAAAAGACTTCAACTCGATTTGGAACAGGCTATAGCTTCATTACCGGAGGATCAGAGAGAGGTTTTCCTGCTTCGAGAGTATTCGGGTTTAAGATTTCAGGAAATAGCTGAAATAACAGGTGCCAAGGAGGGAACAGTTAAAAGTCGAATGCGATATGCTCTTGAGTCACTTCAGGAATCACTGTCTCGATACGGAGACTATGCAAGGACTCTAATATGACAGTCGGATGCGGAAAATTTGAAGATTCTATTCTTGATTTGGTTTACGGCGAACTGGAAGAAGCCGAAGCTGAAACTCTGAGAACACATGCTGCTGACTGTTCTGTCTGTGCTGAGGCTGTCAGCAAAATGATGTCAACACGAAAACTATCTGCTTGTATTGCAGTTGAGGAACCGTCGTCCTCACTGAATGAACGTATTTTTTCAGAAGTTAGTGCATTACTTAAAGCAGACTCCGAACTGCTAAAGACAAGCAATCTTGAATCGACAAAACCTCGTTTTATAGAAAGAGAAACACCTTCGTTTTGGGAGACATTAAGAGTATGGCTGCTCAATCCTGCCTTTGCCGGCGCTGCTGTTATTGCTGTGGTTGTTGTCATGAGCTTCTTTATTACTGAGCGTGTTGAGGATATCGGTTCCCAAACCCCTAATGTTCTTTCTGTAACAGCAGAACGGCCGTTGGACTTACATGCGTCGCCCCAAACCCCGGCTAAAACGGGTGTTTCAGAAAGCAAAAAAGAATCAATTGATAAACAGCTGTCCTCTGCTGAACTCATTGAGAGCGCAGCAGTTCAAGAGCCTGCACCGCATATTGCTCATGAAACAGGCTCTGAAGCTTATAGAGTTAGGGATTCTAAACCGCCGACCGAAAAAAGAACTCAACCAAGCCGCAGTTCACGTCCTGCAAGCGGAGCTCCTAAGCGCAGTGCAGCATTATCGGACAATATATCCGAAGAGTTTGCAAGAGGATCAGGAGGATTACATTCCAAAGACAACTATTCTTTCTCCGAAGGTACCGTGTCTGAGGGGAAAAAACATGAGGAATTTGAGAGACCTAACAGTGAAGTTTCCAATACCCTCCCTTCTTCCTCAAAGTTAGAAAATTATGCTCCTTCTTTCTCACCTAGTAACGATTCAAAAAAGTCTGATGCAGAAGATCTTGATGCAGAAGATTTTAATGAAAACGTACCTTCTCAGAATGCCTATGTTGCAGGAATGGAAGCATATCAACGAGGTGACTGCAACACTGCAATGCGTGAGCTTTCTAAAGTTAAGGCAGCTCCTTCATCATATCCGGGTAAAGCTCCTTCGGCCGTACATCACATGGCAAGATGTGAAAGGAAAAGCGGCCGCTGCGCCAAAGCAATAATGTGGTATGATGAACTGCTTAGACTGTATCCGTCTTATCCAAACAAGCCCCAAGCACTTTACGAATCAGCTCTGTGTCATAAACGTCTCGGCAATGATGAAAAAGCCGGCATTCTTTTTAAAGAGCTTGAGACATTTCCAGGCTGGGAGAAAAGGGCAAGAGAAGCGCATTGAGACACATGTGTCATTATGTGCACTTGTGCTTTATTAAGTTTTGCAGGCTTCATTATCACATTCAATAATGCTAACTTTTCCTGACATTGGGGACTTATACCAAGCTGAGACATTTGGTTTTTTGTCGTTTTTTTACTATTAATTGAATTTGAGTTCATATTTCGCAGAAATCGGTTGCCATTCGAAAACGAATTTGTATGATACACCGCTGCTTTGAGTAGGGAGGTTGACGGTCAAACAGACGCGATCTCCCAATATGAATAATTGGTTGGTAAGGAGATAATTTCATGCTCGAATTTTTTAGACGGCATATTGGCGGAGGCTTGGTGGGTTTTATTTTGGTAGGCTTACTGGCCGCTGCGTTTGCATTAACTTTTGGCGAACAGAGCAAGGGCTGGGGTGAAGGACAGATTGAACAAATCGTTGCTGCAGCTGCGGGGTATGACATATCCGAAACGACTATGGACTATGCATATAATATGCTGGGGGGTCGCAACCTAAATGGAAACGACTCTGACGGATTGTCTTTGAGGATGACCGCTCTTGACGGCTTGGTGGAGCGAGGACTTCTGCTTAATATGGCCGAGGAGGTCGGAATTACTGCATCCGCTGATGAGGCGGTAGATCGAATTATTAAAGGAAATATGTCCTTGAGTCGTCCTGTATCCGCTCTTATGGAAAGAATGGAAGCCTATCCGTTTTTCGATCCAAAGGATGCGGCTCAGGTTCTGCTTATAGACGGACATAGAATCCCTCAGTCTTTTAAAAACGCTGAAGGCGAGTTCAATATGGATTTCTACAAAAACTTTGTTAGGAATCATCTGCGCCAAACAGAAGAAAGTTTTATTGAACAGCAAAGACAGGAGATTATTGCTGAGAGAATGAGAAAGCTCATTGTATCTGCCGTTCGTATTTCAGATGACGAAGCACGATTAGAATATAACAGGGAAAATGATACCGCATCTGTAAAATACATCAGAGTTATGCCTGCGCATTTTGCTGATAAGCTAAAACCTTCGAGTGAAGAATTATCCCAATGGACAGATGCACACCGAGAAGAAATTAAAAGTTATTACGAGACCAATCAAGCCAAATACACAGATCTGGAGGAGCAGGTTCGTGCTCGCCATATTCTTGTCAGATTAGAGGAAAATGCTACTGAAGAAGAACAATCAGCTGCAAAAGCAAAGATTGAAGGGCTTTATTCCCGAATACAAGCAGGTGAGGATTTTTCAACTTTGGCCTCTGAATCTAGCGATGACACAGTGAGTGCCGAAAAAGGCGGTGATTTGGGTTATAATACTCGCGGTCGCATGGTTCCCGAATTTGATGATGCGATGTTTGCTTTAAAACCCGGAGAGGTCAGCCAAATCGTAAAAACCAAATACGGATTTCATATTATTAAAGTCGACGGAATCAGAAAAGGCAATGTTTCACTTGAAGAGGCTACGCCTGAAATCGCTGAGCAACTCTACAAAGAAGCCAACTCTAAAGTTGAAGCTGAGAAAACTGCCAATGAATTATTGAACCGCATAAAGAACGGAGAGTCTATGGAAGCCGTTCTACCCAAAGACGATTCCGAGAATAAAGGTCCTTTTAGTCTCAAAATTTCAACTTCAAGACCGTTTACCAAGACAGCTAAAACAATTGCCGGTATCGGACCTGCTGAGAGTATTATCAAATCTGTTTTTGAAGGTTCGATTCAAACAGAAAAACACGAAATTAACGGTGACTATTTTATTATTACGGTAAATGAGCGAAATCAACCCAGTGACGAGGATTTCGAAGGGAAAAAAGTTCAAATAAAAGAGAAATTGCTATCTATGAAGCAGTCAGTGCTTTTGGTTAAGCAGATAAAATCCCTTAGAGACAAGGCTGAGAGAGAAGGTAAGATTAAGATCCTATATGCTCCCAAAGCTGATGCTGAAACTAAAACAGATATACCTAAAAATGTAACCGATGTTTCAAAAACTCAACCGAAAAAACAGAATAAAACTGAGTCCGCTGCTAAGTCTTCTTCAAATAAAGAGAATCGTTCTGCTGATGACAATGATGAAGTAGCAGCCGATCCTGAAGGCGAATGACCCTTACCCGTTTGGTTCCACCGAGATCACAAAACGATTCATCCGTGCTGTTCTTAGATAGTGATCACGAGATTAGGACGGAAGGTGACCTCACGTTTGTTGAGGTCTGTATGCCTCATCTGCGTAGATGTTCTATTGCAATTTATTTTAGAGCCGGCTCAAGATTTGAATCAAAAGACAACAACGGCATATCGCATTTTCTTGAGCATATGTTTTTTCGGGGAACTAAAAGCCATCCCTCTGCTTATGAAGTAAACTATGCGATAGAGAGTCTTGGTGCTACCTTGTTTGCAGCTACTTCACCTTTATCAACGGAGTTTGAGTTGTCTCTACCTTCTGAAAACTTAGAGCAAGGTATTGTACTGCTGTCTGAGATAATTACCGAGCCGCTTTTTGCTGATATTGATATTGAAAGAAGAGTAATTATAGAAGAAGCGTTGGAGGACTATGATGAGTTCGGTAACTCAATAGATTGGGACTATTTGTCGCGTTCTAGATTGTGGCCGGAGCATCCTCTCGGCTTTTCTGTAACCGGTCCGTTGAAGAATATTGAATCTTTTTCATATTCAGATATCAAAGAGTATTTTGAAAAATACTATATTGCAAAGAACGCAGTAATTTGTATCAGCGGAGCCTTTGACCCTCAAAAAATATGCAACGTAACGAAACAGGCTTTTTCTAAGCTGCCTCTCATAGGAGAGGAGACTATTCTATCGTCACCACCTCTAGGCATTGGTCCCAATATACTACACGCGAAAAAGAAAGGGTCACAGACTCAGATTAGGTTGGCTTTCCATGCTCCTGGAGAAAAAGATAAGGAGTCAATAGCCCTATCCATGCTTCTTGCTGTTTTAGATGACGGTATGTCAACGCTCCTGCATCGACGCATATTTGACGAAAGAGGTTTAGCATACAATGTTTCAGCGGGTTTGGATAGCTACGGTGATGTAGCATCTCTTGATATTGATGCAGGTACATCTCACGATAATGTTTCAGAGGTCGTGGAACAGCTCTTACAGTTGGCGGTTGAACTTAAAGAGAGACCGATAAAAGAAGAAGATCTGAATAAGGCAAAACGCCGAGCTATATGGTCATTGGAACAGTTGTCTGATGAACCGCAAGCTATGAATGCGTGGTACGGAGAACAGACTTTATTTCACAAAGCATGGTCACCATCAAAAAGAGCTGCTGCATTATTACAAATCTCGGCAGATGATATTATGTCAATAGCCCAACGTGTTTTTAAAGTTCATAATTTGCATCTTACCACTGTAGGTATGGTTTCCAAAAGCACTGCTAGGCAAATTGAAAAGTCTATTATTAGATTTGGTCGTGTTAATGGATGTTGAAAAGAAATATGCCTTTGAAGATCCGCGCAAAGCTCTCAAACGTCACGGACTCTCTCCGAAATATTCATGGGGGCAGAATTTCTTAGTCAGTCCTAATGTTGTTTCCGCTATAGCCGAAGCTTGTACATCAGTCGAACCTACAAACGTAGTAGAAATTGGAGCAGGACTTGGAACTTTAACCGCCGCTCTTCTAAACAAATCACTTAAAGTGATTGCAGTAGAGAGAGACAGAGAAATGTGCAACGCTCTTCGCTCAGACTTTTCAAAAGATGCTGATTTAACCTTAATGGAGGAAGACGCTGCTTCTATTGACTATCGTTCGTTGCCGGCATTGAAAAATGGTGTTCTCGCCGGTAATTTACCCTATCAACTAACAGGTAAATTATTACGGGCTGCTGTTGAAACTTATGACTACATAAAAAGAGCTGTATTTATGGTACAATCAGAAGTTGCTGACCGATTGATTGCACCTCCAAAAACATCAGCAAGGGGTTCTCTTTCTGTGATTGTTCAGGCCAGATATAACATAACGGTTTTATTGAATCTTAAGCCGACTCATTTCTATCCTCCGCCCAAAGTGCGTTCATCAGTACTAGTTTTTGATCCTATTTTAGAGCCTCCATATTCAAAAGAGGCTACTGCGTATCAATTTGACAATATCGTCAATGCATCATTTTTTTGTAGACGTAAAACTATCCGCAATTCTTTGACAAAATCCTTCTTGAATCTCAAATCTGAAGATGTGGAAAAGATTTTAGATGCAGCTGATGTAAAACATTCAAAACGCCCTGAAGAATTGACTATAGAAGAATTTGCACAGCTTACAAATTCTGCAGTTAGTATGGGACTATTGCATAATACACGATAACATCAGTCAGCCACATATAAAACACTAATACCATACCCACCCCATGACTAATACCATACCCACCCTACATATAAAACAAACAATAACGGAATGTTAAGAAGATGTCTGAAGCAATGATGTATCATAGCTGTGGATAATAGTTGGGTATAGACTATTTCAGAGAACTATTTCAGAGGAACATTTATGATGTTTTAGAAATTATCAT
>CAYWLQ010000116.1:0-13427 GCA_964458775.1 uncultured Myxococcales bacterium
TATCCGTGTCGGTATCTGTATCCGTGTCGGTATCTGTATCCGTGTCGGTATCTGTATCCGTGTCGGTATCTGTGTCTGTGTCGGTATCTGTGTCTGTATCGGTATCTGTATCTGTGTCGGTATCTGTATCACTATCGGCGTCGGCATCACTATCAGAATCGGCATCACTGTCAGCATCCGTATCACTATCAGCATCTGTGTCAGAGTCTGAATCAGAGTCTGAATCAGTATCCGCATCAGTATCAGCATCAGCATCGGCATCTGATGATATGTCTTCTGAGTCTGAGTCTTGAAGACCTTGATTTTCGTTATCGTTGCTTTCTGCACAAGACACAGAAGACAAACATGACATTAATACGAACCATTTTATTTTCATTTTTACCTCTTCCTAAGAACTTCGAGACAATAGGTGTACTTCCTCAAATATGATGGGTCATTTTTTGAATTTTCTTGAGAAACATTTTTATATTATTTGTTTTTGTGTATTCTATTGACAGACATTGTCTCCGGATAGTATGTCACCCATCTTGAAATAGAAATGTGAAGATTCTTAATAATCTTCTAGGGTATAAACTCGCATTCTAATAATAATATTTTAAGGAGAACCCAAGATGAATACAAAAGCATCATCTTCAAAAACTAATTCTGACGAAGCTAGTTCTGTTCGATATCTGGTTACCGGAGGATCCGGATTTTTGGGTATAAATCTTATTAGATATTTGCTGGACAAAGGCCATGAAGTTACATCTTTGGACATTGCTCCTTTTTCATATTCTGATGTAGCTCATCGGGTTCGTATTGTTGAAGGTGATATTCGAAACATCGAACAGGTTGATTCTGCAATGGAAGGCGTTAATATTGTAGTGCATTGTGCAGCAGCACTTCCCTTGTATACCCCTGAAGAAATAAAAACAACCGATGTAGACGGAACTCGAAACATTATGGCGTCAGCCCAAAAACACGGAATTAAAAGAGCTGTGCATGTTTCTTCAACCGCTGTATACGGTATTCCTGACCATCATCCGCTTCTAGAAGATGACAAACTTGAAGGTGTAGGACCTTACGGAGAAGCTAAAATAGCGGCCGAAGAAATTTGTCTTGAATTCAGAAAAAACGGAATGTGTATTCCGATTATCAGACCTAAATCCTTTATCGGACCTGAAAGATTGGGAGTATTTGCAATGCTCTACGATTGGGCAGACGATAAAAGGGGATTTCCCATGATCGGAAGCGGAAAAAATCGCTATCAATTTTTGGACGTTGAAGATTTGTGTGAATCGATATATCTGTGCGCAACCTTGGATGAGTCCGTTGCTAATAGTATTTTTAATATCGGAGCAAAAGAGTTTACCACCATGAAGGAAGATTTCCAGGCAGTACTGGACGAGGCCGGCTACGGAAAAAAAATTAAATGTTTTCCGGAAAGTCCGATGATCTATACCCTTCGCGCTCTAGAAAAACTTGGCCTTTCTCCTCTGTACAAATGGGTATATGAGACAGCAGGAAAAGATTCTTTTGTTTCAATAGAGCGTGCGGAAAAGGTTTTGGGCTTTGTTCCCAAATACTCCAACAAAGATGCTCTTCTCCGCAACTATAGATGGTACCGCAAAAATAAACATACCTTTGCAAATGCATCGGGAGTATCTCATCGTGTTCCTTGGAAACAAGGTGCCTTAAGAATTGCAAAGTTATTCTTTTAGAGTTTTTTAGGATTAGCGCTTGAGGTTGACGAGTTCGCCGTAGAGTGTATCGGCGGTAGAAATCGTTTTACTATTGGCTTGGAAAGCCCTTTGGTAGGCGATAAGATTGACAAACTCTTGTGCCAGATCAACGGTCGATTGTTCCAATGCTCCTGCTGTAATAGAACCTGATATTCCCGAAGATGCGGTACCGACTCGCGCTTCGCCCGACTCAATAGTTTGAGCCCAAAGAGTATTTCCGGCCCTGGCAAGTTCGCCTTCGGCCTGAAATGTTGCAAGAGCCACCTGTCCTATCAATCTTCTTTCACCGTTTGAGTAAATTGCCATAACCTCACCGTTACCCTGAACCCCTATTCCCGACAATTCGCCTGTACTATGACCGTCCTGTCGTTGATTTCTTATGGCGCTGGCTGCTGCATACTGAGTGGATCCTGCCTGTCCGGTTCCTCCATCCGTTGTAATAGCATCGCCGAAGTCAAAGGTTATAGTCTGAGCACTTGCACCGTTAAAAGTTTGATTCCATGCCGCTGTAGTTGCCTCAGTATCTAACAAACCGTCAGTAGTAAAACCCAGTGTACCCTGAGCTGCCTGAAACGGACCGGCCGCCTGACCGATTTCCGAACCTTCAACAAGTGCATGCCACGTCCAAGAGTTGTCAGCATCCTTTCTAAAATATACATCCACACGATGAGCATTGCCGAGAGAATCGTAGACGGTAATAGCTGTTGAGAAGTTTGAAGTCGTACCCGGTGTTGCAGGATCAAAAGCTGGAGGGACAATAGCTGTTGAATCCAAATTCGTAGCCACATTCATCTCAGTTGTGGGGTTGGGAGGTAACGGCTCATTGCTGACCGTCAAATCGGTAAGCTGAGTATCAAGCACTCCCATTGGGTCTGCAAGATATCCCTGCAAAACCATTCCCTGCGGATTTACCAGAGCTCCGTTGACATCTAAGGCAAATTGTCCGGCTCTGGTGTAAAAGTTGGTGGTTATTCCATCGTTGTTTCCTCTAACGATGAAGAACCCTGTTCCGTTTATCGCCAGATCTGTGGGAGAATCTGTAGAAAGCAAAGTTCCCTGCGAAAACGAGCGACTAATGCCGCTCATTCTAACGCCGGAACCGGGTTCTCCGGTTAACATCATGGAATGCCCGAGGAGGTCCGCGAAAATAGCCCTTTCCGCCTTATAACCGGTAGTGCTGATGTTGGCAATATTATCACCTACAACGCCTAATGCCTTCCCGTGGGCGGAAAGTCCGGACACCCCTGTAAATAGTGTCTTTGTAATAGTCATCGCTTCACTCCTCTATTCATAGCGACTATAATTAGCCGCGATTGTGCTGCCTTTTGCATTAGAATGTTTCCATATTCTGTGCATATATTCCTCTAATATCCGACATGCTCGCTCTTATCACACCAATTAATAATTCAGGATATCCATTGCTGTAACTGACTCCTGATACAACACCTCTTACACGCGGTTCCCAAGATACACTATTTCCATTTTCATCCTTGGCCACCGCATCAAATCTATAAACTCCAGGAGCAACCATATTTCCGTTTTCGTTTTTACAATCCCAAGTAAAATCTACTGCGCCGGATGCATGGTTACCCAGTTCGACAGTTTTAACAACAGCACCGGAAGAGTCTCTAATCTTAACTTCAATCGAAGCAGCATCTCCTTTAAGAGCAAAAGAACCTGATAAACTCGATGTATCATTGAATACCTGCAAAGTACTGCTTTCTACTTCTATTTCTTTACCGACAAAAGAAGCAGCCTGCGCGTTTGCCGCACCCATTTGTTGAATCTGAAGCACATTCAAACCTTCATTGATAGAAACAAGCTGTTCTACACCTGTAAACTGTGAAAGTTGAGTTACAAATTCGGTATTGCTGACAGGTTCTAGCGGATCTTGAAATCTCATTTGAGCCACCAGCAACTTCAAGAAAGCATCCTTACCGAGTTCTCCGTTGGGTGTATTGGTTACGGCCGGCGCAGGATTTGATTGAGTGCTCGCAACACCTAAATCATTTATCTGCATGCTGCCTCCCTTCGACATATATTTCTTTTGGAATTTCGCAGATCATGCCGTAACCTCCAAGATTGAGGATTTTTCTCTATTTTGTTCTGTTCCGGTTTCTTTACTGATCTTTGAAGATTCTCGGTTATTTTGAGAGCTATATATTGAATTGTCACATCGCTTGTTTGTCGTAAAAATCTCAAGCTGTGCGAGTTCAAGTTCCATGCATCGAAGTTTTTCCTCCAATGCCGGCACTGCATCCATGAGAGACCGTGCGGCTTCGGGCTGTTCAACAAGCGCCCGTACATGGATCTTTTTGTCAACAATTCGTACATATAATCTCATTTCTCCAGTCCTTGGAGTATTCACCGTGATAATCACGTTGCTCTCCTTGGCTATACAGGATTGAAGCAAGACTTGGGCCAATTCTTGTATCTCGCTGTCCGGTATTGAGTGAGACCTGTCATTTTTCTCGCTAAAACCGTTCTTTGCGCCCGTTGAACTCTGGGCAATTCCGTTTATCGTGTATTTTTGAGATGTTTCTTTATCCGATTTGTTACTATTTTCTTTATCTGAAAGAATTTCGCCGGCGACAGAGGCATCATTTGCAACATTGCGTGTTCGTTTTTCTGAGTTACAACTGCTTCTTTCTTCCAAAACGCCAACATAATGACACCCTGTGTCGGAATATCCGACACTTTCTCGATAAAGCTTTTTAAAGCTGTCCCTGTCAGAACTTTCCATCGTTTCTTCGTAGGTTTTGGAAAACAATGAGGCATCCGAGCCGGCTCGTATATGCATGCCTGTATCAGTCATTGCGCTTCTCCTCTTGAGATGCTTTTGTTGACAAATACGGCGATTTAGGAACCTTAGGACCAAGCATTGCTTGAGCCAAATTTGCCGCTCTTGCCGGAGGCATTGCTCCCAAGAAAATCGCTGCTTGTCTTGCGCTCAACGTTCTTAAAACATGTACTGCATCAGCTTCGTCCATGATGCCGAGGAGTTCAGCGCCGGCATCCGGTCTCATTCCTTTTACTGCTGCAACCAGGTGAGCAAGACGTTGTTCTCTTTCTGCGGAAAGTTCATCCACAGCACCGTGAAGCTCTTTCAACCGCTCTTTTCTTTGAGATTCCAATTTGCTCTCAAGCTCTGAAAGCATCGCAGTTATTTCTTCTCTTAATAATTTGAGATTGCCGGCCTTTTGTACTGCTGCGTTTTCTAAATTCTCCAACAGATGCTCTCGTCTGATTATTTCAGCTTCACGTATATCAAGCTCTCTTCTTCTGTTTTCTAAAAGTTCAGCCAGCTCTGAGGTAGTGGGAGCAGGTTTTTTCGGGGCCGACTCTGCCTCACCGCTCGAATTTTCTTTAGCATTTTCTATTGCGATAACGCCGGCATCTGCTTTTTTGCTATTTTCAACCGGTGAAGTTGTATCGGCAGAATTGTCTTCCGGCTGTTCAGTTTTGCTAAATTTTTCACAAGACAATCCTCCCATTAAGGAAATAGTACATAATAACAAAAATGAGAAATTCTTATAATCAGCGACAAATCTATATATCTTAAATAGAGTCATTACAGATGCTCCTTTATCGCTGCAAGATCATCTATCTCTATTTGATCTTTTTTATTGGTATCGCGTTCGTAGTCTTGCTTAACACCGTTCATTAGGTGTTTCATCTGTTTCAGCTCTGTATGTGCGGTCTTTAATTCTTCTGTTTTCGCATCCAGCTCTTTTTCACTTTTATGCAACAATGTCGATTGCTCATGTACTTCTTCTGTTGCAGCGATCACACAACCGGAATCTAAAGCTAAGTCCTCTGCACTAAGAGTTACACCTACCTTTGATCGGCAGGCTTTAATCGACTCATCTGCTTTTGTTTCTGCTGCTCTTACGGCTTTCTCCAATTCAGCATGCTTGTTGCGAGCTAAAGAAACTTCTGCCCCTGCCGCATTTAGGTTGAGCTGTCTCATGTTGACCATTCGCTTTATTCTAAACAAGTCATTGTCAGTCATATCATTCTCCACAAAAACAGTTTCTCAACCTTATGCATGTTTTGACAAATCCAGCAATGCCTTGGCAGTTTCTGTAAAAGAAGAGGCATTATCACCGGACTGTTTCATAAATTGCTCAAACCTGGGAACAAAAGCTCTGGCTCGGTCAACGGCCGGGTCGCTGCCGGGTTTATAAGCTCCTATTCTAATCAAATCCTCAACCTGCTTGTAGGTAGCCAATGTTGATAGAACCTTCCGTGCAGCTAAGAGATGTTGTTCTTCGGTTACTTGATTCATTAATCGTGATGCACTGGATAATACATCGATCGCCGGATGAAGTCCTCTGTTGGCCAACTCCCTAGAAAGAATTAAGTGACCATCCAATAATGATCTGGAAGAATCAGCCACAGGATCAGCCATATCATCACCTTCGACAAGTACTGAATAGACTCCGGTAATACTTCCCGATGAATCATTGCCGGCTCTCTCCAATAACCTTGCAAGCTCCATAAAGACTGAAGGGGGATATCCTTTGCTTGTGGGAAGCTCTCCTCCTGCCAGTCCGACTTCTCTCAAAGCCATTGCATACCTTGTCAGAGAATCAATCATTAATAAAACATTCTTGCCTTTTGAACGAAAGTACTCCGCAATTGTTGTTGCAAGCAAAGCCCCCTGAACTCGGGTCAACGGTGCTTCATCTCCAGTTACTGCAACCACCACTGTGTGTTTTCGGTTTTCAGCAGTAACTGCATCTTCTACAAACTCTCTTACTTCTCGTCCTCTCTCACCTATTAGACCGATAACACACACATCCTCCTTGTGAAAACGTGCAGTCATTGAAAGCAAGGTAGTCTTTCCTACACCGGCACCGGCAAATACTCCGATTCTCTGGCCTCTACCCACCGTCAACATTGAATCCACAATTTTTAAACCGGTACAAATAGGTTCAATAATGCGATTCCGTTCCATAGGATTGGGAGCTTTCCCCCTTAAAAGACGTCGCTCACTCGTTTTAAATAGAGGGCCTCCGTCAATAGGACGTCCTAAACCGTCAATTACTCTTCCCAGCAGTTCTTCGCCCACCGCAACAGTCGTGCTTCTCTCTTTGAGACTAACCTCGCATCCGGTACCGATACCTCTAGGATTCTCTAAGGCCATTAGAATAACATCAGCACCTTCTGTTCCTATAACCTCGGCCGGAATAAACAAACAGCCGTCTTCAGAGCACAATTCAAACTGTTGTCCGATAGCAGCCTTAACACCCCGAGCTCGTACCACCGGACCGGAAATTCCGAATATTTTGCCTCTCGCCTCCAATGCCGCAAATTTTACCGCTCGTTCAACAAGCTTCCTGTCAACTGCGACTGCCATTACCTTTTCTCCTCCAACTCGCTGTCCAACATATGCCTAACCCTATTCAACCTTGAATATATACGAGCATCTATTTTTCTGTTATCTGATTCAACAATACATCCGACATCGTTCAATGATGAATCCATAACGGCTGTTACTCTTGGATTAGCCTGTAAGGGTTCAAGAAGATTGTTATCAGCCAATAAGGTGAGAATATCAGGATGAATTCTAACAGTAATCTTTCTCTCATCTTCCATTAGATTAACAGCTTCCATAACAATTTCCGCTAAGCGATTGGGTTCGGCCTTTATTGCTCCTGCTGCCAGTTCGCCTGCTAGACCTAGTCCCAGCTCTACAGCTTGTTTTGAAAGGTCAACCTTTTCTTGTTCAGCAATAAAGTTGATGTTGCCTAGAGCAGTAGAAAGAAGATGCAAGAGTCGCTCAAGTTCCGCCATCATGTTATTATAGGCAGCCGGTGAAGGCATTGGTTCATTCTGGTTTTGTCCTAAGCCGGATTCAGGAGCAGGAGATTCCGAATGTTTTCCACTGCTCGAAATAAAACTTGCATTCTGAGGACTTGGGAATACCGGTCTTTCAGATGAAACACTTTTGTTTGTTGCCCAATCGGCAAGCGCAACAGATGAGTCTCTCACAGAAGTTTCAGACAACGGTTCCCATGCTTTTTTCATACCAATGCCTCCCCTCCCCTTCCTGCAATAACTATCTTTCCTTCGGCTTCCAGCCTAAGCGCAGTGTCAACAATCTCTTGTTGAGCTTGCTCAACTTCGCTTAGTTTTACAGGTCCCATTGCCATCAGATCATCAAGAAGCACTTCTGCTGCACGTTTGGATACCGATGCCATAATCCTATCTTTGAGCTCATCACTTGCGGTTTTGAGTGCCAACAATAGCTGATTGTTGCTTACTTCTTTTATGAGAGACTGAATACCTCTTCCTTGAACATTTAGTAAATCCTCAAAGTTAAACATTGCCCGACGCAACTTAGAAGCCAGTTCTGGATCATTTTCAGCAACAAGGCCCAACACTTCTTCTGTGTCAGCAAGTTTAAGACGCTGCAAAATTGATGCTGTCTTACCGAAACCGTCAACGCCTATCTCCTTCTCACTTTCAATTGCTGACAACTGCTCTTCAACTGCGTGACACAAGGTTTCTATTGTACTCCCCGGAATATCTCCCAGCTTGGCAATTCTAGAAAGAACTCTTGCCTGGAGTTCTTTGTCAAACCCGCTTAAAACCGACGAAGAATATGCCGGGGATAGCTTTGCCAGCACCGCTGCTATGATATCCGGATTCTCGTTGACAAAAAGACTTGCTACTGCCTGCGGACTGTACTGCTCAATTCGAGACAAAGGATGTTCCCAGTCGCTTTCAAAGAGTGCCTGGCTTTCGTCTCTTCCCAAAGAACGTTGTGTTAGTTTCTTGATATAGCTTTTTCCTTCACCCGGCATTAGTACCGGTCTTTGTGTATCTGACAAAAAACTTCGACACGCAGTGATCAGCGCCTCCTGAGTGGGCTTAAGCTCTCCTCCGGCCAATTCGTGTAACTTTCTAATTTCCTCAGGAGAAAGATAACGCAAAACTCTAGCAACAGCCTCTTCTTCAAGTGACAGTATTAAAAACAGTCCCATAGTAGCTTTGCTTAAAGCTTTTTCAGCCATCCTACTTGCCCCCATCCGAACGACTCTCTTCGTTCAACCAAGATTTTAAAACCCTCGAAGCCCTTTCACTATCATCCATAAACATTCTTTGAACCTGTCCTATCAATCCTGCTACAGGCATTGATGATGACAAAAGACTGTCTTGGTATTCATTCATAGCTTCCGGTTTCTTGTTTACTATTGCTTCAAGTTCATGAACTTTTTTGGGTAATGACAGGGACTGCACCGGAAGTGTTTCTGTTGGCCTCTTTTTTCGCATAGATAAAATTACTATTACCACTAGAAGAGCAACCAATAAGCCGGCAGCAAGAGGAATATACTCTTTCCACCAAGCCGGACCCGATTCTCCCTCCGGCATTTCGACGGACTCGGGGATATGGAAAGGTATCGATTGAACTGTTACTTGATCGCCCCTGTTCTTGTCATAACCGACCGCTGCTTTGACGGCTGCATCGATTTTTTCAAGTTCAGCATCGGGTCTTGGTTGAAATACACCCTTGCCGTTATCAACACCGTCTACAAGTATTGATACTGACACTTGTGACAGCCTTCCTGCCGGCGTAACAATTCTTTTTACTACCTTGTCAACTTCATAGTTCTTGGTTTCCATTTCACGACGGGTTCCTGAAGCTCCGCCGACATTTTCGGGTGTAGCTCCTCCTGGAAGATTGGTACGTGCACCCGGAATGCCCCTACCGCCTGAATTGTTGCCGCCGGAGCTTTCGACTTCTCGTTGTTCACTTCTAACAACCGACCCTTCGGGATCATACTGTTCCTCAGTACTCTCCATTTCTGAAAGATCAAATTGGGCAGCAACTCGAACCACAGATGATGACGGTCCGAGTATTGTATCCAGCATTTCTCTAAGTCTTATCTCAAGGTCTGCTTCATACTTAGCCTTATATTCTAATCCCCGTGTTTTGTTACCCATCGAATTTTCAGCCGATAGAATTCTTCCTCTTGTATCTACCACCGTAATCGATTCAGGAGTTAGTCCCTCCACGCTGGAAGACACCAGATGAATAATTGCTCCCGCCGTTTCTTCGCTTAGTCCTTTTCCTCTTATAAGTTCCAAGACTACCGATGCTTGGGCTTTGGTGGATTGAGAACTGATTATAGATCTTTTAGGAAGTACAATATGAACCCTAGCACTTTTTACACTATCCAAACGTACAATGGTTCTAGCCAATTCACCTTCAAGCGCTCTTCGCAATGTAACCTGCTCTTCAAACTCAGTCATTCCAAATCGTTGTTCATCAAAGATTTCAAAACCCACTCCGCTGCCTGTAGGAAGGCCTTCTCCTGCCAGTTCAAGTCGTAGTTCGTGAACTTGCGAAGACGGGACAGATATACTTTCTCCCACTTCACTTAGCTTATATGGAACATTCTTTGTTTTTAGATAGCTAACAATCTTGTTTGCATCATCCGGTTCCAGGGAACTGAACAAAACTTTATAGTCTGTCCTATCCGAAACCAACAAGGTTGTGCCGCCGGCAGCGGTAAGCACCAATATAATTGACATAAGCACTCGGGCTTCTCGTGGAATTCGTTCCCAATAGTAACGAATTCCACGATTCGATTGCTCGTCATTGCTGTCTTTGTTCACGGTGCTTTTTTCCAATTCGTTCATTGTTTATACCGTCCCTAAATTGACATTCTCATAACCTCATTATAAGCCTCGAGTGCTCGATTTCTGACAGAGCTTACCAATGAAAAAGTAATTACCGCCTGTTCTGCGGCCAAAACGGTTTCATGAATATTGTTGGTCTCCCCCGCCGCAAAGGATTCTGTTACAACGTCGGCGGCATTCATCTTATTGTTTGCGTTAGACAAAAAACTCATAAGCTGATCTCCAAAACCAGGTGCTGCTATACTTTTCTGAGCATTACGCTGTATTCCCTCAATATTCGCCTGAATTACAACCGGTGCAACAGTCATGTTTATTCTCCCATTCTCAAGGCTGATCTTGCCATACCTGTAATGGAGCTTATCGCTGTCGTACCGGCATCATAAGCTCGCGAAGCCATTATCATGTTGACCATTTCTTCAACCACTGCAATATTGGGATAAGCAACAAAGCCGTTTTCATCCGCGTCGGGATGTCCTGGATTATGTACCAAACGAGGAGGATTTGGATCTTCTACAATCTCAACAGCTCTAACACCCTGAGCTTTTCGAGCCATCTGGTCCGCCATCATTTCTTTAAATTTAAAATGAACTGACTCAGACTGAAACACAGGATCTTTTCTCTTATAGGGGCCGCCCTCCGCAGTCCTTGTTGTATTTGCATTTGCTAAATTCGATGCAATAACATTTAACCTAGTTCTCTCAGCAGTCAAGCCGCTTCCAATAATTTCCATTGCGCTGAATACGTTCATGACTATCTCCCATCTCTTGCGGCATATTTGATAATGCCCAATTGTTTTGAAATTAGCTTTGCCACACCTTCAAACTTCAATGTATTGGCAGCCAATCTGGACATTTCATGCTCAAGACTTACATAGTTTTTCTCATTGCCAGGAGCTGTGTTGTATTCGTCTATAACTTCGTAATCCTTTAACGACGAAGTATCTTGCACTCCTATATGTTTTTGGTTCGTTGCCTGTAAACTTACCAGAAAGCTCTGTCCGAAAGTGCGCTCAGGTCTAATTGCATCCTTGGGAGCATATCCGGGAGTATCCACATTGGCGATATTACCTGAGATTAGATTTTGTCGGTCCATATGAAAATCCAATCCGCGAGCCATAGTGTCTACAGATGCAAAGATTGAAGTCATTTGAAATATCCTTTCACAATATCGAGCTGCTGTGATGCCTCTTGTATCTCTCGCGAGACTTCTGCAAGTTTACCCCATGCTCCTCCCTTGGCTTCGGCTTCAGAAAACAAATATTCGGATGCTTTTAGGTTTCCAGTGAGTCGAGACTGTTCTGCTGCTTTATACAACACATGTGCCGGCAATAATTCGATTACCTCTTTGCTTGGAATACGCTGTTCCATTACTTCGGCTTCACCGAATAGTCTCAAAAACCATTTTTCCAGATTACCTGGAAGACGTCTCTCTCGATTGCGACCTGCATTATTAACCGCTTCAGCAACTTCCTTCTTGTCTCTATCTAAAATCAGCAGAGCATGCAGCAGTACAAGTTGATCTTCTGTTCTCCATTCCAATAGATTTTGTTTAGCTTTTTTTAGATCATCTACTGCTTGAGACCAATTACCGTCTTTAAAAAGAGCAATTCCTCTAACTCTTCTAAGTCTTCCCTCAATCCATGAAGGCCTTGATTGCATTAAAAAATATGATGCTGCATCTGAAGCGCGAATATGTTGATCTATGGCCAAATATGCCTCGGCTGTGAGCGGCGCGATATAAGGCATTTCTTGAGCATCAGCTCTTGCTATCATTTCTCCTGCCATTTTTGAGAACACAACACCAAAACCGCCGTCGATCAGCCCTGTCCCTATTATTTCAGAAACAATGCCGACCGGCGGTAGAGTTGACAATAGATCCCAATGTTTCAAGACAGTTTCAGCCATTTTTTCATAAGATTTATTTCTCGAAGCATTGAGAATATCCTCAGTTACTATACGAAGCTCTAAACTACGAATACTTTCATCTATAGACTTTGAAACTGTCAGTTCTTTCATTCTTTCCAGTATCTTTGATGCGCTTTCTTGTTCCTTGTTCAAATAACGACACCACGCCGAAAGGACAGTTGCCTCCATTGCAGCATTTGTCTTGGACGTATAGACAACATTAGGGCATCGCGATTTTTTCTTTTGTCCCGAAATAAGGTCAAAAACAGAAAGCAATGCTCTCGCAAGCAAGTCCTGTTGTTTAGGATCGTCAACGGTTATAGATTGCGCTTTGCTGCCTTCAACTATTGTTTGTCTGACTTCGTTAAATTTGTCCCTCAACAAAAGATCGTTAATCTTTGCACTCACACTGTCTTCCCCTGACAATGTGTTCATGAGATTTATCAGTCGCTTTCCGGGTTTCATTTCTCCCATTAGCACTACACTAGAACCCGAATCCTTGCGCATGCTATAATCAACATCAGAATTTGGAGAATAGACTTCCACTGTCATCTCAGCTTGTTTTGAAGGATGCAATCGATAGCGTAAGGGGGTTGAAAAAAGAGCTCTTGAAAGCTGTTCTTCCATTGAGGAATCCCACTTATCAAGACTTATCGAAACAGTACGACCGTCATGCAAATGTGCGGCTTCAACATTAGTCTTAGAAACCCTAAAAGAGGATGCACTGCTTAATGACCAAAGCGCTGACTGCTCTTGCTTATTCTTTGTCGACTTAGATAAATCCTCCGCATCTGAAACAACCGACGCTGTCAGCAAAATTAGGAATACTGTGCTGTAACCAAAAAACTTCATCGCTTTGTCTACAAGCAATCAACATGCCACAGCGAGAACAGTTTCTAACATCTCGATTTTTAGCGGTTTTGTAGATTCTCTATCATTGAGCGAAAATCCAGAAGGTCAAATCAATGACGATGCGATGAGGGAAACTGACACTTAACAGGCAATAAAAATAGAGCAGTCAGTCCGAAGCCCGCCGGGCTTATCCGAAGGATCATCCTGACCGCGTCCCCTCGTGGGCGCGGCTGTCAGAACAGAAAGGCTACCTGATCAGTCAGTCAGTCCGAAGCCCGCCGGGCTTATCCGAAGGATC
>CAYWLQ010000116.1:13527-18634 GCA_964458775.1 uncultured Myxococcales bacterium
GCCCGCCGGGCTTATCCGAAGGATCATCCTGACCGCGTCCCCTCGTGGGCGCGGCAAGGCTACCTGATCAGTCAGTCAGTCCGAAGCCCGCCGGGCTTATCCGAAGGATCATCCTGACCGCGTCCCCTCGTGGGCGCGGCAAGGCTACCTGATCAGTCAGTCAGTCCGAAGCCCGCCGGGCTTATCCGAAGGATCATCCTGACCGCGTCCCCTCGTGGGCGCGGCTGTCAATTTGGGTGTTGTATTAAAAAGTAATTTCAGGAGGCTTCTGCTACTAATTAGGAAGCTCCGTTAGGAAGAGCGCGTTTCAGTTTTTCTACTAATGTTGTTCTATTAAGACCTAACAGTCCTGCTGCTTGGTTTTTGTTACCTGACGTTTGCTCAAGCGCCATTTGGATATATTGGGATTCAATTTTTCTTAATACTTCCTGCAGATCAATTCCTTCGCCTGTAAGGGGCATCGCAAAATCAATTACTTCACCGCCGGTCATATTTCCCAAATTCGGAAGAGTTGATTCATCGAGTTCTGTTCCGGCTGCCATTATAACCGCATGCTCAACCGCATTTTCTAATTCTCTAATATTACCCGGCCAACTATGAGCCTTCAGCATAGCAAGAGCCTTAGGCGTAAAGGACAACTTATCTACGTCAAGGCGTTTGCATACTACATTTAAAAGATGATCAACCAGAATATCCATATCATCCATTCTCTGTCTTAGAGGAGGAAGATAGATATTTACCACATTTAGACGATAGTAGAGATCCTGTCTGAAAGTTCCGTCTTTAACCATTTGTTCCAGTTTTGCATTGGTAGCTGCAATTACCCTAACATTGGCATTATAAATTTTTGAATCACCGACAGGAGAGTACTCTTTGAATTGAAGCACACGAAGTAACTTTCCCTGCAACTCCAAAGGCAGATCGCCAATTTCATCTAAAAATATTGTTCCTTCTTCAGCAGTCTGAATACGACCTTTTCTATCTTTAACCGCAGAAGTAAACGCCCCCTGTACATGTCCGAAAAGCTCACTCTCAATAAGGTCTTTTGAAATAGCTGCACAGTTTATAGCAACAAACGGTTTTCCTGCACGCTTGCTGGACATGTGAATACCGCGAGCAACCAGCTCTTTACCCGTTCCTGTTTCACCTGTAATCAATACCGTACAATCCGAAGGAGCAACTCGTTTTGCTCGTTCCAAATACTGCTTTAAAACCGAGTTTTTACCGATAATGCTTTGCCAGTAATCAGAAACGTTTTGCATGTTAAACTCCTGAGCGTCTGAGTGAAAATCAAGCTCTCATAGAGCAGAAACCTTTTGCAGTTATCATGCCCAAATCAATTTTCAAATTTGCAATTGTTTTTTTGCTAAAATATCAGGATGTTATCTATACTAACAATCTAATTCGAAAGCCGATGACATGACGAAAAACCGGGTCACGCATGACCCATTATTCAAAACGGAACAGTTCAAATGCACCAAGACATCTCTACCGATTTTTATATCATTATTATATAAACTACTCATATTACTATAACCTCACAACTCAGATATTTGAATATAGTTGTGCATATACAACCTGTTACAAAGGCGAATACTAACTTAAACCCATTATAATCACCATGGGTCAACAGTAACCCGTATACGGGTAGGATTTTACCCTGTTTTTTTGCCTTGAGTTACTTTCCTCAAATAGACATTATGTTGCTCATAAAATCTATTCACGATTTCCCTCCGTCTAGCGTAATATCTTCTTCTGTGTCCTCTTCTGTATCATGCGGCAAAACAATATCCGTTGTCTGCTCAGTGTCAGATCCCCAATCAGGCAATGTTATTTCAGTCTCACTATCAACGTCTTTCATCTCGCTATCTGTATCAATGTCAGCCGGATTAGTATCAGAGATGAGGTCTGTTCCTGGAAAATCAGTACTGCTCTCACTATCATTGTTATCTACAGCGGTTGCTGATCTTGAAATGCATTTTCCTTTAACGCATTGATGCGTGTTAAAGCAATCACTGTGCAATATACATTTGTCATTTTTGTTACAACCGCTATTGAAAGCAAAAATGATTGTAAGACTTAGTATTACTTGTATGTACAGCATTAGAATTTCACCCTTATTCCTACGTTGCCGTCCAACTGGACAAGTACAGAGTCTTTCGGCAGATCAGTACCTATAACAAACAGATCCAGCACTATCTCAGCAAACAAACCGACTTTCGGTGATATTCTCCACAGTAGTCCGCCTCCGATTTCCGGTCCGAAAAGAATGAACGGAGCAAGAATAACAGGAATACCCAGAATTCCATATGCCAATACCTTTGGATGAGTATTTGTCAGTCGAATTTGCGGTACAACTCCGGCTGTAATTCTACGGATTATCTCAGCTTGGAATCCCAAAACGTATTCGAACTTTGGTCTTTCGCTGTTGGCAAAAATAATATCAACGTCAATATACAAAGGACTTGCCATTATAACCGCTGCGTTTTCTCCCGGACCGAAAGAAACTCCGCTTCCAACGGAGGCTGCTCCTTCTGTTATCAATCGTTGCGCAAAGCAGTTGTTGTTCCAAGATACAATTGCAACCGCAGTTAAGATGAAAATAGCAAATTTCATAACCTTAGCCTCCGCGAAATTCATAAGCAACTCGCATGCCATATGGTTTTTCACATTATTACATATAGTTAGGCAGAAACCTTATTTAAGATGTGTCAGATTAACCAAGGTCAAAGTCAGCCGTTTGACTCACTTGTTTAGCAATTTTTCTAAACTGACTTAATTTTTTATCAAATCTGTCGAAAAACTATTTGAAGCGAGTTCATTATAAAACTTCAAGGTGTTACATGAAACGGATTATCGCAGTCGGAGGAGGAAAAGGCGGAGTAGGAAAAAGCCTGGTATCAGCTAATATGGCTGTAGCGGCAGCACAATTCGACTACAATGTTGTATTGGTAGATGCTGATCTGGGCGGTGCAAATCTTCATACTATATTGGGAATTCAACATCCAAAATTTCTATTGGAGCACTTCATTAGTCACAAGATTTCTGCTCTTGAAGAGGCTATAGTAGAAACATCTCAACCCAAGCTTAAGCTAATATGCGGAGGCATGCCGATACCCGGTTCGGCTAATCCCAACTACGCGCAAAAAAATCGTCTAATAAAACATATAATGCAATTAGAAGCTGATGTAGTCATCTTAGATATTGGCAGCGGGGTTGCATATAATGAACTGGATCTTTTTAATTCAGCAAATATCAAGGTGGCTGTCTTTACGCCTCAACTTACATCTTTACATAACGGTTACGGATTTATTAAATCTGCCATACTTCGAGAGCTACAAAAAAAGATACCGGCAAATCTTAGAAAACATTTGGAATCAGCAGGACCTGAAGCCGGAGGGGAAACCATTGCTGAAATCAATGACAGAATAGCCCAAGTAGATCAGAGTGCGGCTGAACAAACCAAAGCAGCTTTAAATGAGTATGATGTGTATATGGTCGGAAACATGCTGCGCTCTCCCAGCGAAAACACTGTACTTGCTTCTATCGGAAATGTAATCAGACATCATTTACAAATTAAGGCACCGATTATCGGAGCATTGAGATATAGTGACAAATTGCAGAAATCAGTCAACGAACGCCGTCCGTTTATGCTTAACGCCGGTATCGATCCGCTGGCTGAACTCTTTCGTGTAATGACCGCCGGTCTGCTTGCACTTCCTCTGACCGGTTCGTCGTCTGTACCTCCAATGGACGGATTGGATGATGATTTGGAAACAGAAGAGATCGCGCCGGCAACGAACAACACCAGATATCCTGTCAACTGGAGAGTTGTAGTTCAAAGAGCTTCACAAAAAGTAGTAGGACGAATGCTTAATATCGCATCAGGAGGAGCACTAATAGAACTTCCTGAAGTGTTGGAACCTGTTACCCTAAATACACCGACCTATCTATCAGTGATTCCTCCTGACTCTGATATTGAGGCGACTCTAAAAATTGAAGAACGTCACCGCAATGATTCAACTAATCAATACGGATTTTCATTTTGCGATTTAACAGAGTCTGCTAACGACATGATCAATCGTTTGCTGACTAAAGCAATATCAAACACCGCTGCTCATCCATGACAACAAATACGCTCTTTTAGAGCAACAAAAACTGTTACACAAATGGTTTCGATATAAGATTGGCTTGTAGCTTAAGCAGAAATTTAAGTGCTACACCAAGTTTTAAAAGGGAGGATTTAAACTATTTAATGAGGTATTTTAGGCAATGCTGCAAACGGGTTTGATCTATTCAATCTCTTCACATTTGTCACTCGTAAACCTTGCACCGGAAGAAGGTGCCGGTGAGATTATATGGAATTCAACTCGCCTGTTCTCCTGACGTCCGGCTGCTGTTTTATTAGTAGCTATAGGCAGATTTTCACCGCATCCGTAGGCTTCAAAACGATCAGTAGATATTCCTCTTTCAATAAGCCATCTCTTTACACTACGAGCACGTCTTTTGGACAGATCAAGATTAGCTGCATCCTTGCCTTTGTCATCGGTATGGCCCTCTATTCTCAACACGGCTATGCTTGCATTGGCTTTAAGAATATCAAACACCTCTTTTAAAATTGGCATACTTCTATCTAGGATAACATCCTTATTAGTAGCAAATTCCACTCTTTGCAGAATATCAATTCTACCTGTTGCCATATCGAGTTTTACCGTTTTGGGACAGCCTTGGTTTTCGGGCAATCCCGGTGCAAGAGGACAATCATCATCAACATCTAAAACACCGTCTTGATCATTATCAGGATCAGGACATCCGTCTTCATCTTCAAAGCTGTCAAAATCTTCAGCATCATTCGGACATTGATCATCAACATCAAGAATTCCGTCTTTGTCATTGTCAGGATCAGGACATCCGTCTTCGTCTTCAAAGTTGTCTTTGTCTTCAGGATCGTTAGGACATTGATCATCAACATCAAGAATTCCGTCTTTGTCATTGTCAGGATCAGGACATCCGTCTTCGTCTTCAAAGTTGTCTTTGTCTTCAGGATCGTTAGGACATTGATCATCAACATCAAGAATTCCGTCTTTGTCATTGTCAGGATCAGGAC
>CAYWLQ010000117.1:0-18335 GCA_964458775.1 uncultured Myxococcales bacterium
CCTCAAAAAACTAAGATCAATACTGATATGATCAACAAAGCTTTGGCCGATATTCCCTCAGACGCCGAAAAAACTCTGTCACCTTTTTTCTTTGTAGTGAGCGATAATTCGGAAACCGATAGTTTGCCCCTCAAAAGCACCAATGCAAATATTCGTATAGCGGGTGTTATTGCTGATGTCAGTCTTACTCAAGTGTACAAAAATGACGGGAATAACCCGCTCGAAGCGCTTTACCTGTTTCCTACTTCTGTTCGCGCAGCTGTTTATGCGATGAAGATGACTGTCGGCAACCGAATTATTGAGGCAAAAATTAGAAAAAAAGAGGATGCCAAAAAAGAATATGAGCAAGCTCTCAATGAAGGAAAAACTGCCTCTATTTTGGAACAGCAACGGCCTAATGTATTTCAAATGAGTGTCGGCAATATTCTTCCGGGAGATGTTATTAAAGTTGTAATTAGCTATACGGAGCTGCTTATTCCTACAGATCGTATTTATGAGTTTGTATTGCCGTCAACTGTGGGACCTCGGTACTCCAATTCGCCGGCATCCGACGGCAACGCTAAAGATCATTGGGTAGCCAATCCATATCTACACGCAGGCCTAGCACCGACTTATACTTTCGGTGTTGATCTTGCTATTACAGGCGGAATGCCGATCAAACAGCTCAGCTGCCCAAGCCACAAAGTCGAAGCTACATTTGACGGACCATTTTCGGCACGAGTAAAGCTTGCCGACGGTCCTTTTGGAAACAAAGATTTTACGATTAAATATTCATTGAGCGGAGACCAAATTCAAAACGGCGTGCTGCTGTATCCCGGCAAAGACGAATCTTTTTTCTTGGCTATGATTCAACCCCCTGATGCTGTGAGTGCCGAACAAGTTCTTCGCCGCGAATACATTTTTCTCATTGATGTAAGCGGCTCTATGCACGGCTTTCCCATCAGTGTAACTAAAACTCTCATGAAGGGTCTTTTTAACAACTTTAAAGAAGGCGATTTTTTTAATGTTGTGCTCTTTGCAAACGGCTCAGCTGTATTAAGTAACAAGTCACTCCCGGCAACACCTAACAATATAAAAAATGCCATGAGTCTGATCGATTCTCAATATGGGTCAGGAGGCACAGAGCTTCTATCAGGACTTAAAACGGCTTTGTCTTTACCGCAAACTGCGGGTATCTCGCGCACTGTAGTAATCATTACCGACGGATATGTTGATGTAGAAAAAGAAGCATTTGAAACCGTCTCTAAAAATATGAACAAAGCAAACTTTTTTGCTTTCGGCATAGGCAATGCGGTCAATCGTTATCTCATAGAGGGCATCGCACGAGAGGGCAGAGGTGAACCTTTTATCGCTGAAACCGAAGAAATTGCAATTTCTCAGGCTGCCAAATTCAACAAATATATTCAATCTCCGGTATTAACAAACATAAATGTTTCTTTTGAAGGCTTTAATACCTACGATGTAGAACCGTTATCGTTGCCCGACCTGTTTGCAGAGCGACCTATAATAATATTCGGCAAATACCAAGGTGAAGAAGGGGGAACAATACGAATTAAAGGAAAAAATTCTTACGGCGATCTTGAAAAAACTTTATCAGTTGCCGGCTATGATTCCAAAAATTCAACTACGGCTTTAGGTTCAAAACAAAATATGTCAAACAATGCGGCGCTGCGCTATCTTTGGGCTCGTGAAAGAATTGCAAAGCTGGGCGACTTTAATCGACTTGCTGAAAATGACAACAGCGTAAAAGAAATTACGGCTCTCGGGCTAAAGTATAATCTCATGACTGACTATACGTCCTTTGTAGCAGTAGACACTGAAATTAGAGCGGACGGCAAGAAAGTAAAAACAATAAGACAACCGCTTCCTTTGCCTCAAGGAGTGTCGGATTCTGCTGTAGGCAATTTAAGTGTTCTCAATATGATCGGACACGGCGGCGGCGGCGGCAGGGGCAGCGGTGGAACAGGCGAAGGCAGCATCGGTCTAATGGGAAAAAGGGATTCGAAAATATCGACTGTTAGAAGCGGCACAGCCATGGTCAAGGGGTCCCTTTCCAAAGAAATTATTCGAAGAATTGTTCATCGCCATATGAGTGAAGTAAAGTTTTGCTATGAAAGAGATCTGTCAAAACAACCGAATCTAGCCGGACGTCTTGTCATTAAGTTCACCATTCTTCCTAACGGCAGTGTTCAAACTGCTGCTATTGAGAATTCGACAATAGGATCAGAACCTGTTGAGACCTGCATTGTCAAAGCGGTACAGCGTTGGATTTTTCCTGCGCCTTCAGACGGAGCCACAGTGACTGTCATCTATCCATTTGAAATTTCAACTGTGCCTTAATATTTCTGTGAAGAGCAAGATTCATAAAATAGTTTTAATTAGTTTTCATCTCATAATGCCCCTTTTTGAAGGGTCGGGGTGTCGGTTGACGAGCGAGTATGTATAATTTTATGATGTTACGCAGTGAAGAGACCGATACCCCCGACCCGAAAGAGTACTTCTGAGATGGAAACTAATTAGATCGGTGTTTTGACTTTTTTCTCAATGCAATGACGTTACCTGTTACGATTAGGGCTGTGCCGACAAAGGCTGTTATGGTCCAAACATAGCCTTCAAAAATCGTTGAAACAAGCAGCGCAACAAGCGGTGATAAGAGAGTTGTATAGGCGGCTTTGTCAGAGCCGATGTTCTTCAACAGCGTTAGATACGCCATAAAAGCAACAATAGAGCCGAATCCTGCAAGATAAAAAAGCGAAATAAGATATTTCGGCGTTGTCTCAATAGAAAAGGGAACTTCGCGAATAAATGCAAATATTGCCATCAGCAAGCTCCCGTACATCATTGAAAATGCCTGCATCGGAATTACAGGTATTTTTCGCCTATGAACAACTTGTGCCGCTGTATTTCCTAAGGAGGCAGATAACGCTCCAATCATGCAAAGCATCAATGCAAAGCCTGATGTACCTTCCATCGAAAACGACATAATATCCTGGAGAAATATCAAGCAGAGACCCAAAATACCGAGAAGACCGCCCAAAAGTGTTTTTGCAACGATTTTTGATTTTAGAAAAATTCGATTATTTACCGCATTTAAAAAAATCATCGAAGTCATAGAAACAGCCACAAGACCGCTGGGCAGGACGACTTCCGCAAAATATATCACAAGATAATTGAGGCAAAACATAAATATGCCTGTGAGTAAAAAAGGTAAATGGTCTTTAAGCGAATATTTTAGATTTTTTCGTGTAATAAAGCTGAATGCAAACAAAGCAGCTGCGGCAATAGCAAAACGATAGGATATCGAGACCATGGGGTCTACCTGACCAAGCTGAAACTTAATGGCAAGCCAGGTGGTTCCCCAAATTATCGCAGCGGTCATAAAAAGAAATACATTCATGAAAAGCACGTACTATTAGAGTTAAACTTTAGCAAGAAATCTTAGGACACCGATTTTTTATTGAGAAACGTAAAGCCCCAGTGATTCTTTAAACTGTAATTGGAATCTATCAAATTTCTTTCGTAAACGATTATGATCTCTGCGGCATTTGGATTTTTAGTGCTTTTGGAGTTCTCCAAGTTGTAGTAAATTTGGTTTATGAAACTTATGAAATTTCACATGTATCTGGGACTGTTGTTTGTTGCGCCGGCTCTCATGTTTCCATTAACCGGCGGATTGTATACCTTCGGCATTAAGGGCAACTACGATACCTCGCGACATGAGATATCGATAGAGACCGAGATGACACCTGACCTGGCCGTTCTCGAACCTTTGTTGCGTCAGATGCTGGAGGATAGAAAACTCGACACTCCTTCCGGCACGCTGCAAATCCGAAAAGCCGGCACGTCGTGGCAACTAGAGTGGACCGGCTCCCGACAGGACATTTTATTGGAACCGACTGCTTCCCCCCATATAGCAGCTCTTACCGTAAAAGAAACCACAGCACATCGTTTTTTTGTTCAGTTGCACAAAGCAAAAGGGGGTATTTTATTTAAACTGCTCGTCGCGGGTTTTGCGCTCTCGCTGGTGACCTTAGTGACAACGGGATTTTTATTGGCAATTCAGAAACCTAAGCTACGCAAACACGCTTGGATACTGCCTGCATGCGGCATATTTATTTTTTTAGTCGTAGCATTTCTAAGTTAAGAAAAGCAAAGTGAGGCAAAACCTTGAAATTACTGAGACGTATAACGGCCTTTGCGCCGGTCCTGTTAGTGACAGGCATTTTTGTTATATCTATTACCGGAATGACCTACGAAAACCTCAAAGAGGACTGGTCTTCACTTCGTACCGGCAGAGAAGTGTTTCAGGCGGCTTGTGTTACGTGTCACGGATCTCGCGGCACAGGTACCGACCGATCATTGCTCGGCTTTGAAGATGTTGAACCGCCGGATTTTACTGACTGCAAATTCACCAGCCGAGAAGCGCGAAATGATTGGGTCGGAGTTGCGCACAGCGGAGGCCCGGTTAAAGGTTTCAGCCCCATGATGCCGGCATTCGGCAAATCTCTTTCCATGCAGCAGCTTGAAAATGTAGTTGTATATCTCAAAGCATTCTGTCCTGAAAAAAAATGGCCGCCGGGAGAGTTCAATCTGCCAAAGGCGCTTAATACCGGAAAAGCATTTCCTGAAGATGAAGCGGTTTTTGCGTTTTCTACAACATTTACGGGTCCGATGTCCGTCAAGGGAAAACTTGCAGTAGCTGCTCGATTGGGGGCTCGCCATCAGATTGAGGGGGTAATTCCTTTTGAGGTAAAAGAGGTGGAATATGAAGAGTCCGATGAGCAAACCAAATATCGATGGGGTGAAGGCGCAGGAGATATGGCACTGGCATGGAAAAGCGTACTTTGGTTCAGCAATGCGGCCCGTAATATCGGTTCGTTGACTTTCGATCTTATCTTGCCGACCGGTGATGAGTACGATCAAATCGGTTACGGAGTTTTTGCTTTTAAACCCGCAATGGCTTTTGCTCAGATCATTCCGTATGTAGGCTTTTTGCAATTGCAGGGAGGTGCCGAGTTATCGGCAGATCCGGACCGACGTGCACATAATATATTTTGGCGCGGTGTGTTCGGACGCACGTTTCGAAAAGGGGGTTTCGGCAGAGCATTTAGTCCTATGCTGGAATTTACAGGTTCTATAAAACCTCAGGTCGATGATACTCCGGATTGGGAACTGGTGCCGCAGTTTCAACTTGCGCTGAGCAAAAGACAGCATATTCGCTTTGCAGCCGGGCTTGCAATTCCCATAAACGACTATAGTGAACGACAAATGAAATTTATGGCCTATCTGGTCTGGGATTGGTATGACGGCGGGCTTACTGAGGGGTGGCGATAATGAAACAATATTCAATAATACTTGCAGGCGGAGTCTTTTGCGGATTGTTGTTTATCAACAAGGACAGTCTTGCCGTTAATCGAAAAGCAGTATCAGCCGAAGATTTTTTCACCACTAGCTCACAATGTTTGGCATGTCACAATCAACTCAACGACAGCAACGGCAATGATGTTTCCGTCGGTCTGCACTGGCGCAGCGCTATGATGTCACATTCTGCCGTCGATCCATATTGGCAGGCATCGGTTAGAAAGGAAGTACAGGAACACCCGGCAGCAGCTAAAGAAATCGAAGATACTTGTAGCTCATGTCACATGCCCATGGCTCGTTTCATAGAACAACATCAGGGGGCACAAGGAAGTGTTTTTGCGAATCTTCAAAATGGAAATGTTCGTTTCGATACGCCTAAGGCCGCATCGGCTGCTGACGGAGTTTCCTGTACGGTATGTCATCAGATAGATGCCGTAAATTTGGGAAAGAAAGAAAGTTTCAATGCCGGATTTAAAATAGATTCCCATACTCCGCGTCCGAATCGCTCTATTTTCGGTCCGTTTCAAGTCAGTGAGGGCAGTGCACACATTATGAAATCGGTTTCCGGTTTCACACCGGTTAAGGCTACACATCTTCAGTCATCAGCACATTGCGGATCCTGCCACACACTCTATACCCATGCACTCGACAAAAACGGCAAACCTGTCGCTGAGCTTGCCGAACAAATGCCATACATTGAATGGCTTTACAGCGATTACAAAGACATACAAAGTTGCCAAGACTGCCACATGCAAAAAATCGACGGCGAGGCTCCGATATCCAGCGTACTTGGTAAGCCGCGTACCGAATGGAAAAAGCATTCTTTTACAGGCGGGAATTTCTTTATGCTAAATTTGATAAGTCGTAATAGCGCTGAGCTGGGGCTAAAAGCACAAACCGCAGAATTGAACCGGGCAAGAGACGCAAGCAAAGCTCTTCTTACCGATGCATCCGCAGAAATTGTCGTCGATCAGACCTGCGTCAACTGGGAGAACGATGTTTTGTCTTTCCCCGTAGTGGTAACCAATCTTGCAGGACACAAATTGCCGACAGCATATCCTTCCCGCCGAGTTTGGATACGCGTTGTTGTTACAGATGAAAACAACCGAGTAATTTTTGAATCCGGTTCTCTTAATCAGAATGGATCTATCGCCGGCAATGACAATGACCTTGACAACTTACGCTATGAACCCCACTACACAGAGATATCATCTGAACAGCAGGTACAAATATTTGAATCGATAATGGGTACTCCGACAAGACAGGTTACCACTAATCTTCTCAGCGCCGCTTCGTATCTAAAGGACAATCGCATTCCTCCGTTCGGCTTTGACAAACGTTCTGTTTCAAAAGATGTAGCCGTCTGGGGCGCTGCCTTAGAGGATAATGATTTCGGCGACGGTCGTGATCATGTAATTTATAAGGTTCCGATTGGTGAAGCAAAAGGAACAATAACTATCCTAGCAGAATTATGGTATCAACCAATCGGTTATCGATGGGCGGAGAATCTAGCCTCTGTTTCCGGTGAGGAGCCGCGTCGATTCCTGTCAATGCTCAACGCAATGGACAGAAGAAAAACTGCCGTTCGTATGGTTTCTCACCAAACTGAAGTCAGCCGTTCCGATAACCTGGCATCTGACACCGACTGACACTTCGCCGAGCGGTTGTTTCTTTTCAACGACACTATACCATAACTAGTATTTTAAAGACGATGTCAACTATGTTCCAGCACAAGTCTTTCACCCAATTTTTCGCGCACCAAATTTTCAACTTCAAGCGCAGTACGTAGGGCAAGAGCTTGTTCTGCGATAATTCGCGCTTCTTCCATGTTGAAGGTTTTTATCAATGCCTTGACTGTAGGTATAGAACCTGAAGCCATTGACAATACATCCAAACCCAATCCAATAAGGATAGGAATAAGCAGAGGTTCTGAGGCCATATTTCCGCACATTGAAACAGAAATATTTGCTTGTTTGCCTGCATCAATAACTATCTTAACGGCTCTTAGTATTCCCGGATGAAAGGGAGTATACAAATATGCAACATGATCATTTACACGGTCTATTGCCAAAGAATATTGGATGAGGTCGTTGGTTCCTATTGAAAAAAAATCAACCTCTTCTGCCAAAAGGTCAGCACAAAACACTGCCGAAGGCAGCTCAACCATACAACCGATTCGGATAGAAGAGGGAGCTTCATCGTTGAGAGACAAACGAACCTCTTCTAGAAGCTTTTTGCACTCTCTAAGCTCTCCTACACCGCTTATCATGGGAAACATAATTTGTATTTGTCCGTGACATGCAGCTCTGAGAATTGCTCTTAAATGCGATATGAAAATCTCTCGATTTTTTAACCCCAACCTCACCGCTCTTAGTCCCATTGCCGGATTAATCTCGTTGGATATTCCCCCGAGCACCATTTTGTCGGCACCCAAATCAAATGTTCTAATGACAACCGGACGGTTTCCCATTACATCCGCTACAGCTTTATACGACTCATATTGCTCATTTTCATCAGGAGGAGTTTGTCTGTTAAGATAGAGAAACTCTGTTCGATAAAGGCCTATTCCTTCTGCTCCGTAATCCAATGACATAGCCGCTTCAGCGGGAAACTCTACGTTACAAAGCAGTCTTATTCTAACTCCATCCGCTGTTAAAGCCGGCTCATCCCTCGATTGCAATAGTTTTTTTTCCAGAGAAGCATGTTTTGCAGCTTTTGCTTCATATTCGCGTAAAGTGATATCATCAGGTCTAATAATTACCAGACCTTCGTTTCCGTCAACAATAACGGTATCGCGAACACCGGTTTGTTCTGTTACTAATTCAACACCGACTACTGCAGGAATTCCTAAAGCCTGGGCCATTATAGCAGTATGGCTTGTTCTCGTTCCAGTATCGGTAATAAAACCCAATACAGGCGATCCTATCATTTCGCTGGTCTCAGCAGGGGATAGAGTTTCAGAAACAATAATACAAGGTCCAATATTAACATCTATGATTTGAGTGGTATATCCCATTAGATTTCGTAAAATACGATTTCCGACAAACATGACATCATCAGCGCGCTCTCGTAGAAATTCATTTCCGAGTCCGGCTATTGCAGATCTAAATTCATCTATCTTTTCGAAAACAGCCCACTCAGCATTGATGAGCTTTTCGCGAGTTAATATAGCAGCTCCGGTGACAAGAGCATCATCTTCCAGCATTAACAAATGACTATCGAAAATCAGAGTATGATTATCTTCTGCCGCGTTTATTGCCTCTTTTACAGTCTCTCGCGCATCAATTAACTGATGCCTGGATTCAACTACTGCTTCCATTAAGCGGTTAACCTCAAGTTCAACTTCAGACTGATCTATATGACGCCTGGGAAATCGAACTTTCCCGCGGTCAATTACTCTTGCAGGCGCAATGGCTATGCCGGGTGAAGCAGGAATTCCAGAAATGCAAATCATCTCACGTTTCAAACGGCCTCCCCAAATTTGTTATCAATCAGCGTTTTCAACTCAGCAAGCTGTTCCTCGCAATCAGGCCCGGTAGAAGACAAATGAATCTTTGACCCCTGTGATGCCAAAAGAGTAAGCAATCCTAAAATGCTTTTTCCGTTGATCATTCGACCGTCTTTTTCTACAAAAACTTCTGCCTTATATTTGATAGCAGTGTGTACAAACTTCGTTGCAGCCCTAGCATGAAGACCAAGCTCGTTTCTTATCGTTAAAGTCATTTCAATAGTTTTTGTCACAGAAAAGCCTCCAGCATAATAGCAACAATTATAGAAAGAGGAATGGCAACAACGGCTGAATATCGCCAATGAGTGAGTATGAAGGCTGCAGCAAGCCACAAAGAAGCAGTCGCAGATCCAATAAGCAGTTTGTTTTCAACCGATTCACTAAAATGAATTGTAGCAATAGTTACAAGAAAGCCGGCACCTATTGCTGCTCCTTTTTTTAGAATTGCTGTGCGAGCCGGACTTATCCATCCTGCAACACGCTGTAGCGCGTTAATACCCTCTTTGTAGCCATATACCAACCCCCCGAATTTCACAGCAAGGTGAACTGCATTAAAGGCAACAACAATAGCAATTATTCCTGCATATGGTCCGCCTAATATAGCAGCAAGACACGCTGTAACAGAAACAAAGGTCGGCAGTGCGCACTTGAAAAAAGGGTCCGCCATAGCAGCCATTACGCCCATGGAACTATCTTTAAAAAATACAATCTGGTCATTAGGAGTTTTGTCCTCCTCCATGCGGAGAACTATTCCCGCTATAATTCCGGCCATAAAAGGGTGTGTGTTAAAAGTATTTTTATAACGATCAACCGCAACTTTGAGTTCGTTAGAATCGGGATATAAAACACGCAGTCCGGGAATAATTGAGTAGGTAAAGCCTATTGACTGCATACCGCCTTCAAACCATGTGCTTTGAAGAAGCGACAATCGAAAACCTATGTGAAATAGATGCTTACGTGAAAGTTTGTTCATGACAACACCGCCAAATACACTGACATTGTTGTGACAACAACGATTCCCGACCATATAATAAAGCTCGGAGTTACAAGCGCGCTCGAAACCGTTGCAATACTAAATGCGGGTAGAGAAACAGCACAAATAGAAGTAATCAGTCGACCCGGTTCCGGAACAATCAATTGAGCAACAATAATCAATATCCAGCCAAGTCCTACACCAAGCATAACCTCAAGACTTCCGACTACAAACCATCTCAATACAGAACGATGAACCTTGCACTCTATTGAGCATGCCGGATTTTGAGAATTCCATGGCGAGCTGCCTTGATTCTTTATCCAATCAGCTTGTGCATACCGGCTTTCCAGCGAACGAGAAATCATTGCCGCCAAAATTGATACCAAAGCTATCAGCAGCGAAGACATATCCCCGACCGAAATTTTAATTCCTGACATAGGAACAACCGCCAGCAATATTGCGGCTACTGCTCCTCCCAAAGCCCAATCAAATTTTCTTGTAGGTGTTAGGGAGAAAAGCTGCATAATAATACCAAGCCAAATTCCGACTTCAACGTGGTCGCATATAATTCCGGCAACAAGACATATAGTTAAAGGATGAACCAGTGCCCTTTGTCCAAGACAATGTCGCTCTAGAACAAGGAGGCCTCCGACTAAGAAAATTGCCGAAATATATATGATCATTTCGACCACTTGCATCCCCCTTCTACCAATACACAACGCAAGGAATCTCCGGGAAAAGTTTCAATCTCAACCTCAATTCCTGTTTCTTTCAGATTGCACAGTATTTCGCATTCTTCATCAGAAAGATACACGGCATCTGTAACCCTCTTTCTTTCAGGAGTAGCATGAATATTGCCCAGCATAATCCTAATAATTTTGCATCCGCATCCTCTGGCTCTAACTAGATTCTCAATGGAGCGGATAAGCACCAATGAAATAGACTTATCGGGAAGTTTGTCGAATTCGGAAGCCAAATTATCAACAGAAACGAAGGTAATTGCAACATCTGCTGGAAGAGCCAATCGATAAATCAATTGCATTTGATTATTGCTGAATACCTCATCATCAGCAACCAGAAGGTTATCCACTTTAAGATGAGGGATCCAAAACTGAACTACTTGTCCATGAAGCAATCGATTGTCAATTCGAACGTAAACCGGCTTGTTCATTCATAGACCCCTATCGGTTATTTCCTAACAAATCTCCTGCAATAGACATATGTCGACGTCCATACTCCGCAGCAGTTCTGGCTAATTCCCCAATGTCCGTTGTATCTTGACGACCTGTCATAATCTTTATCAGCAGCGGAAGATTAAATCCGGTTACAACCTCAAGATTACGTTCATTGAGAAGTGTGCAACCGATATTGGTCGGAGTTCCTCCGAACAAGTCAGTTAATAATAAAACACCATCCCCTTTATCAACTTGCTGAATAGCTGCATTGAGTGCTTCTAAAATGTCGTTCCCCCCGTCTCCCGGTTTTACACTGACTACAGAAAGCTGTTCCTGAGGTCCGACTATTAGTTCGGCGGCATCTCTAATACCGTCGCCCATTTTTCCATGACAACAAATCACAATACCTATCATCACTCGACCTTTCTCGCGGTCTTACGCGTCTTGTCTCAAGAAACACGATTCATTCAATATGTCATTCAATGTCATCGTTCTCAAAAGATTTTGAAAATGAACGAGACATATACGGTTCGGATATACCTTTATTTGCGAAATTCAAACTCTGCTGAACACGATCTTGAAAATCAAGAGCAGAATGATGTCCCATCATTTTTAGTAACTGATTGCGAGCAGCAACCTCTACAATCATCGTTAGCGAACGTCCGGGCCTTACAGGAATTGTAATTCTAGGAATGGGAGTTGAAAGTATTTCATGATTTTTTCCTTCCACGCCCAATCTTTCGTAGCTGCGCCCCGCTTCCCATTCTTCAAGAGCTACAACAAGTTCAATCCGTTTTGTTTCTCTAATTGCAGAAACGCCGAATAGATCCTTTATATTAATAATGCCCAAACCGCGAATTTCCATATGATGCCTAATAAGCTCGTTTCCGCTTCCTATGATAGTGGATGGAGGCTTTTTGCTAACGTCGATCACATCATCGGCAACAAGACGATGGCCTCGCATAACCAACTCTAGAGCACATTCGCTTTTTCCTATGCCGCTTTTACCGATCATAAGAATTCCGACGCCGTAAACATCAACCAAAACGCCATGAATAGATCGTACACGGGCAAGTCTGGTGGATAAAAAATTATGAACCGCTTCAACAAAAACTGAGCTTCTTAATCCTGTAGTTAGAATGGGAATCTGGTAATTGTCAGCCATCGCCAACAATTGTTCCGGTGCCTCCGAACCTCTTGTAACCACTACTACAGGAGGTGTACATCCCAATAAATTGTCTACTGCTTCTGCACGAGCTTCCGGTGTCAGCGACCAAAGATAATCGATTTCAGAGCGACCTAGGACTTGTATTCTTCCCGGCTTAAACATATCTCTGAAACCGGCAAGAGCCAGTCCCGGCTTCTGAATTGATTCTGCTGTGATTCTTCGATCAAGTCCGTCATGTCCGGCTATTATCTCCAGACCCAGCTCAATACGCAAAGCCGATAATAATGCCCTAATTTCCATAGTCTTACTGCTTGGCCTCTTCCTCTCTTATTATGGATATTATTTCTTCTTGAGTTGATGCATTTATGAAGCGGGTTCTAATTTCCGGAACTTTCAAAATTCTTGATATTTGAGCCAAAAGACGCAAGTGATCTCCCTTGGAATTATCCGGTACTATCAAAGCAATAAAAATACTTACCGGCTTGTCATCAATTGAATCAAAATCTATTCCGATTCTGGAAATGCCTATTGCGATTGTGTTTTCAGGAAAGCAGACACATTTTGCGTGAGGAATAGCAATTCCTTCTCCAATTCCGGTAGTTGCCAGTTTTTCTCGTTCCACAAGTGCTTCGACCACAACACCAGGATCGATATTATCGGATACTCGACTTAACATTTTTCCAAGCTCTCTCAGAGCATCCATCTTTCCGGAAGCGGACATGTTGAGATTGATGAGATTGGGTTGCAATAATTCGTTCAGTTTCATTGTAATAGTATCTTCTTAGTATTGTCCCCGGAAATATTTGGGGAGTATCTACAGATGTGCATCTTATCACGATATATAAAATTCTAATACCGATTTGTAGATCGAGATTTTTAACTTGCGGAAGTTCTTCCTGCGCGCATTCGCCCCTTATTTTTGTCGATTTGTCGCTCTATTTTATCCATTACCTTGTCCATTGAGGTGTACATATCATCAGTCTCTTCATGTCCCTGATAAGTTTGGCCGGCTGCGTTCAATGTAACATCGCAACAATGGAGATAACGTTCTACTGATAGAACAACAGTTGCTTCGATTGGGCCTTGAATATATTTTTTTGCCCTTGCGAGTTTTTCCTCAACCATTGCTTTAATAGCATCCGTTGCTTCCATGTGGCGAAATGTCATTGAAATCTGCATGAATTCTCCTCCGTTGTAATTTCGAATGCCGACTGCAGACGGTCATTCGATCATAGTGCATTTCAAGTAACGCTCAGCAGAATGCAAAACGGTTGAAATGCATATGTTCTGTTTAAAAAAAACACTATCCTCCTAAAAATATTTCTTCCTCTTTGACGATGACAAAATACCCAACATTTCCCTGTATTTAGCAACCGTCCTCCTGGCGATAACAATACCCTGCTGCCCCAACATTGAAACTATTTTTTGATCACTATGAGGATGTTTGGCGTCTTCTCCGGCAACAATGTCACGAATTTTACTCTTTACACTTTCAGAAGCAATATCGTTGTCAGAAGTTCGTCGTATTGAGGAATTGAAAAAGTACTTCAGTTCAAAAATGCCCTGCGGTGTATGAACATATTTGGCAGTTGTAACACGACTGATTGTAGATTCGTGCATTTCTACTGCTTCGGCTACATCTCTCAAAATCATCGGCTTTAGATAGTCGATACCGTTATCAAGAAACTCTTTTTGTTTTTCAACAATACATTCAGTAACTTTGACTATTGTACGACGCCGTTGGTCTATAGATCTGATAAGCCACTGCGCTGATCTTAGTTTGTTTTGAACATACTCTCGAGCGTCAGGAGTTGCATCCATAGCGTTTCTAAAAAACCCCGCTATTTTAAGTTTGGGCATTCCGTCATCATTAGCTACCACAAAATATCGATCTCCTACGCGATGCACATATACATCCGGAATAATATAACGAGGCTCTTCTGTTACAAAATTCCGAGCAGGTCTCGGTTCTAAATTCATAATTATTTTAACTGCTTCATAAATATCATCTAAAGAAAGGTCCAAATCACGTGCTATCGCTTGATAATTGTGCTTTTCCAAATTAGGGAGATGTCGATCAATAATATCAAGAACATCTGCATCCAATTCCAAAGCTTCAGCCTGAACCGACAAGCATTCCCTTAAATCGCGGGCGGCAACGCCGACGGGGTCAAAGGTTTGTACAATTTTTAGAACTTCCTCTGCATCCTCAATATCCAAACCTGCTTCTTTTGCCAAATCAGCGATCGGCGGTTCTTTGAAATAACCGTCAGCGTTTAGATTACCTATAACAAGATTGATAAAACGCTCTTCTTCCTCTGAAACCGTCGCCATCCTCAGCTGCCAACGAAGGTGATCGGCAAGAGAGTCTTTGTTGCCGAGAGTGGCTTCCAAAGTAGGAAGGTTTTCTGAATTAGCCTGATATCCGGGGGTCGGTGCTTGATTGGCATAGTTTTCCAGATATTTTTCCCAATCAATTTCACCGGCTGCGCTGACAGCTTCGCGATCGGTAGGTTGAGAAGTTATCTCCATTCTTTCTCTAACTTCAATTTCCGGTTGTAACCTTTCATTTTGGTCGGTCAGCTCTTCAAGAACCGGATTCTCCTCCATTTCCTGTTGAACCATATCCACCAGTTCGGCTCTGGAAAGCTGCAACAATTTAATGGCTTGTTGCAATTGAGGTGTCATCACAAGCTGTTGTGACAACTTCAAAGACTGTCTTAACTCCATTCCTACCATTTTATTCCACCCTCAACATATTATTGCGAATAAATCCTCAAAAAAAGATTTTGAAATATTGTTAATGTCATGGTCAAAATCATTACCTATATTGAAGTATACGCGCTAATTGTCCTACAAACAAAAGTAAAGATACATTTTGTTACAAAGCAGTACCTCATTGATTTACAAGACTATGCCAAACCATAAGGCCGCCTTTATCGGTACAAGTCTACTTTGCCATATAACAGATACAAAATTCAAGATGACTTGGTTTAGATTTAGTTTTAGATCATTTAACGAACTCATATACTTGACGAAACCCTCTTAATATCACGATACTAGCGCCCGAAAACAGCCCTCATTACGGAGGACAATTTGAACGACACAGAAGAACAATTAAAAATGAATTTTTTTCAAAGCGAAGATTTTGATGCTTACCTTCCTGAAAAATGGAACAGTAATATGTTCACCCTTGAACGTAGAAGGGTTAAAGAAAAACTGGAGAGCTTAGGAATTGTTTTGTCTGAAAAGACAATAGCTGCCGGCCTTAGTTTAGTGCGACATTCATCTGACGAGTTTCCTTCCTTTTGGAACAAGAAACAGGTTGACCGACAGTGGTTGTTTTTTTCCAGAGATGAGGCAGCCCGCGCTGAACTTACAGATATTATAGACAAGGAAAGAACCCTGGCAGATACCTTGGCTGATCCGACTCCTATGTACAGACAAATCTTTTTAGGTATGTCAATGGGAGAACAGTTTTTGGAAATAGGGATCTGGATGCACCATGATGCCTGGGTTGACCGAAGAAATTTTGTCAATCTTTGTGAGAATGAAGAAGCTCTGAAAATGCTTGCCGATATGCTCCAAGGTTTGCCCGAACATTTTGAAATGGGACTGGATTCCGGAGAAATCGAAAGTCCGAAACATTATAATCCTGATAGTATCAAAAAAATGGCTGCGGTTTTTGACAATGAAAAATCGTGGTTCTTTTTGGGAGCGAGACTTCCGCGAGATCAGGTTTTGGTTTTGGGTGCTGATTTAGAATCCTTAGCTGCTGATATTTTTAGAATACTAATTCCTGTTTATAATTGTATTGCCTGGTCTCCTTCAAACGACTTGATTTCTATAGAAAGTATCCTTGCTGAACGAAACGAGTCTCTAAAAACCAGTCGGGAAGAATTGGATAGAGAACGTGCTGAACGCGAAGCAAAAATCAAAGAGAGCAAAGCAGTCGGTGTTGCAATGAAGGAGGAAATTGCCGAGCGAATAAGGGAGACCAGTGCATGGAGAAGCCGAGAAATGGCGGCCAAGAGGGCTCATGCTGCCAGAATGGCCGCTCAACACAGGGAGGATGACGCACGCGCTAATGCTGAGGCAATGGCGGCCAAATGGGGATTGGGAACAAAGGCAGTTGATAAATCTGAGGAGGACAAAGAGACTCCAAAAGTGCCGGTTCTACAAGACAAAGAGGTTTTCCAAAAACCTGTTCTAGCACAACAAAAAGAAAGCTTTAATTCCGGTCAGACACCCGCTCGTGAAAAATCCCCTTCTTTTACCGGCGGGAGAGAAAAAACCGAAAAGCCTCAATTTAGAACTTCTGAGCGCTACAATAGAGATAGAGATAAAAAGATAACGCCTCATCGTTATTTGGTTGAAATGCCGCATACAACATCAGAAGCATTGGGTGAATTTAAATGCGGAGATAATATTGAGGTAAACAGAGGCTTTTTAAAAGGACGACGGGGAACAATTCAAGAAGTTGATGAAAAAGGCTGGATAAAGGTAGCTTTTGGAATGCTTTCTTCCAAAGTAGCTCCGGAAGATATTAGAAAAATATAATAAATTTAATTAGCGAGCACTTCCATTAGACGGTTGGAGGAATTAAATTTTTTATATTGTTCTTTTATAATACAAAAGGTTTAAGCATTAAGCAGTATTTTGCGGAGGATTAATAATGCCCGACAACAGATTCATTGATATCTATGTAGCTGTACTACTTTTGGCATTTGTTTTGTCAGCCTGCGGAAAGACTCATAATGTTGTAAGTGTTACTGAACTTAATTTGGCTGCTGCTAATTTAGACAAGGTAAGCAATAGTTCAAAATGCAACGTTGATAATGGAAAAGAATATTTGATTGATCTTAACCAAGATGGAGTTTCGGATATTAGAAAAGTATACAAAATTATAGATGCTAGAGAACTTTTGGCTTGTAGAGAAGCTGATATGAATTTCGACGGCATAAAAGATATGTTTGTGTTTTATGATGATAATGAAGAAATAGTTTATAGTGAGACAGACTTGGATCACGACGGACAAATTGACATTATATCTACTTATGCAGATGGAAAACCGATAAAACAGGAAATCGATACCAATTCGGACGGTAAAGTAGACAGGGTAAGATATATGACCGAAGACATAGCCTTGCTTGAATATTGTCCGGAAAATGATTGATACTAGGAAAAATTGTGGCGCAAAACAGAATTCAAAAAATCATAGCTCAAGCAGGAATTGCCTCAAGACGCAAAGCTGAAGAGCTCATTCTTGAAGGAAGAGTAAAAATTAACGGGAAAAAGGTAACCGAACTCGGTTCCAAGGCTGATCCTTCATATGACTGTATTGAGGTAGACGGTCATCGTCTTGAAGGAGAGGCTACAATCACAGTATTGATGAACAAACCCAGAGGTGTTGTCTGTACAGTTTCAGATCCTGAGGGACGACCGACAGTAATGGATTTTGTCAAAGATATTGACGCCCGTCTGTTTCCGGTAGGAAGATTGGATTTTGCAACATCCGGTGCTTTATTGCTTAGCAATGACGGCGCTTTTACCTTTGCGCTGACTCATCCCAAGCATAAGGTTGAAAAAGTATATCTGCTAAAAATAGAAGGTGCTGTTTCAGAACCTACTCTCAAAAAGCTGCGTGAAGGTGTTGATATAGGAGATGCAGTTACGCAACCGACTGAGGTTTTTAAAACCGAAATAGAAGAAAACTATACGTGGATCCAGATAACTCTAAGAGAAGGACGAAATCGCCAAATAAGAAGAATGGCCGAGGCTGTAGGACTTAGCGTACAAAAGCTAAAACGAATATCTTTCGCCGGTCTGACAATCGAAGGACTAAAGGTAGGACAATATAGAATTTTAACACCTTTAGAAATTAACAAAATCAAAGAGCAATATAACATTTCTTCATCTTCAAAGGTCAGATTTCCCAAAATAAGCCGTCAGCCAAAATTAGAACCGCGTTCTCCGTCAAATGTTAGAAGTAAGTTAAAAAGTTGGGATAGATCGAGAACCGAAAACAAATCGAAACGCGGATAATTACTGTCAAAATACTTGACACTATGATCCGAACAACCTATATCACCGGTACTTGCTGCGGGGTGGAGCAGCCTGGTAGCTCGTCGGGCTCATAACCCGAAGGTC
>CAYWLQ010000118.1:0-18205 GCA_964458775.1 uncultured Myxococcales bacterium
CGCAGATACAGATTCAGATTCAGACACAGATACAGACGTAGACGCAGACGCAGATACAGACGCAGATACAGATTCAGATTCAGACACAGATACAGACGTAGACGCTGACACAGATGCAGACACAGACGCAGATGCAGACGCAGATACAGATACAGATACTGACGCTGATTCAGATACTACACAGAAATGTAACACACATAAGTGGGCTTGTTGGACTATGCCTAACCCTGTCGGCAGCGGACTTCCCAATGAAGCATCTTACACAGATAACGGCAACGGTACTGTTACTGACACAATTACCGGTTTGACTTGGCAGAAAAGTCCTCCAAGCAGCACGTATACTTGGGAGGCAGCACTCGATTATTGTAGTTCTTTGGATCTAGGAGAACATGCAGATTGGAGACTTCCGACTAGGATTGAGATGATGTCTATAATGGACTTTACTTCCGGCCGTTCTAAAGTTGACGCCAATGCTTTTCCTTCTGCCGCCGGCGGTTTTCATAAAACTTCGTCAGATTGGATTCTTACCATTCGCCAAGCAGGAGCAGGTGCAGGAAAGGATTTTGCCTGGGCATTTAATATGTCTGACGGAATTGTCAGTAACGCATATTCAAAAGCTACTGCCGCCGCTCTAAGATGCGTAAGAGGAGGAGGTGAGGGCGAAGATCCCAGTGAACCGGCGGTTGCTCCCCCTAACCAATATGACGTTATTTCAGATGATGAGGTAAAAGATAATTATACAAATCTTATTTGGCAGAGACGAGACTCTGACGCTTTGCTAACCTGGGAACAAGCTGTTCAATACTGTGCCTCTTTGGACTTAGGACAAAATACGTGGCGTCTGCCCAGTATTAGAGAAATTTCTACATTGGTGGATGAAGCACTTGTTGCACCTGCTATTAATCGAAATATGTTTCCTGATACCAAGTACGGTGCAAGAAGTGAAAATTGGTATTGGGCCTCACACCAAGCAGTCGGAAGAGAACCGGCAGCTTGGGCTCTAAATTTTGATGACGGTTTTACCGGCTTTAACATAGGTGCCGAAGGAGCATGGAATTACTGGACAAGAGGTTATGCAAGGTGCGTGAGGACAGCGAGTAAAAACGCGGAATAGCAATAGATATAGATGACTACTCACTTTTTGGGAAAGAAAATTAGCTTCTTAAAAAATGCCGGCCATATCAGCAGGAAGGGTAAAAGAACGGGTATTCATCTCTCTGTCCAGCAGGAACAAGCCGCCTTCGGTTTTTTCAACTAGCTTTAATTGCTGAACGACTTCGTCTGCGGCTGCTTCTTCTTCTACCTGTTCGGCTATAAACCATTGCAGAAAGTTAGCGGTTGCATGGTCGCTTTCTTTGAGGCTTAGATCCATAAGTTTATTTATCAATGCGGTTACTTTGCCTTCGTGTGCGTAGGCTTCTTCAAAAGCTTTAAGAGGTGATTCCCATTCTAATGTCGGAGCTTCTATCGCTTTTATCGTTACGCGACCTCCTCTATCATTGATATAGGCAAAAAACCTATGTGCATGGGTCATTTCCTCCAAAGCTTGAATTCTCATCCATTTGGCAAAGCCCTTTAAACTTATACTCTCAAAGTATGCGGACATTGCATAATAGATGTTGGCTGAATACATTTCGGCATTGATTTGCTCATTTAGAGCGTTTTCTATTTTTTTATTTAGCATGATTTTACCTCCTCTTTTCTATGTGAAGATACGGCACAAATTGCAAGTTGTCGATCAGTCAAATGACCGGTATATGATTTTTAACAAAGAAAAAGTTGTTTTTCTAAATATCAATAACATCTTTAAGTTCGAAAATTGTCTTTTTAGAGACAGCTTCGATGAAGTCGCCGCTCCTGGTATTGCGAAGTTTGTCGGCACTGAATTTAATGACGGATTCCGCTACAGGCGACAAAAGTGTTGAGGTTATTGAAGCAGTTAGCGCTGTGCTCCAACCAAGCGGGCCTATGGGTGTACATCCTAAAATGTGGCTGAGTCCCGGAATTTGTACCATTGCCCCCAAAGCAGCGGCAGAACCCAAACCTGTTATTACTACTGCCCGGTTTTTACCTCCGGACATAATTGTTTGTCCCAGTTGACTTCCGACCAATCCCAAAAGACCTACCGTGCTCGCTCTTTTTCGTGAACCGGTAAGACGAGCAAAGCTCCATGCCGACCATGCACCCAGTGAAGTGCAAATGGCTCTTGCTGCTATTTCTCTATTAAGCACAGAGCCCAAAGCCGCTTCGGGGCCTACTTCCCTTAGAGCGTGAAGATCAAACACACTAGGGGGTCTAATGGCTATTGCTGTTGAAGGAGCAATATCGGTTAGAAAATTTACCACCAGCAGTTGTCTTGGGCTCAAGGGCGGTCTTCCGGAAAGAGCACCGGCTGCAACCGTGAAAGCTATCTCTCCTAGATTACCTCCTACCAAAACAGATACGGCATTTCTTACAGAACGCCACATAGCTCGTCCTTCGACAACCGCATCAAACAATTCATCAATGTGGGTTTCTTTTAAGACAATATCAGCTGAAGCTCTTGCAGACTCTGTGCAATCCAATCCGACAGCGATTCCGGCATCGGCTGCTCTCATAGCGGCAGCATCGTTAGCTCCGTCTCCCACCATGCCTACGATGTGTTTCTTTCTTGCATACGCCTTGATAATGCGGACTTTCTGCGCCGGAGCAACCCTTGCGAAAACTGAGATTTTGTCAACGGCGGCTTCGAGTTCTTCATCGGTCATCAGCGCGATTCTATCGCCTGACAGTACTAAATCGTTATCCGTCAGACCGGCTTCGCGAGCAGCAGACAACGCTGTTTTAGGATGGTCTCCCGTTATCATAACAGTACGGACGCCCGCTCTTGAAAGTTTTCCTATGGTATCAGCTGCACCTTTTCTAACCGGATCTCTAAAAGCCAGAAGACCTAAAATAGTTAAGTCGTCAAGAGTGTTTGTTTCTTTTTCTGAAGATATGCTTTTGGTATTGTCGGACTTGCTTATTTTTTCCGCCAAAGCAACAACACGCAAACCCTGAGAGGTCAGCTTTTCAAGCGTGTCTTCATATAACTTTTTCTTTTCTATTGTTAGTTTTACTTTTTTGGGTTCTTTAACGAATGAAGCAATGGATATTATCTTTTCCGGCATTCCCTTTACCAGCATTTGTATGCTGTTTTTTTGTTTGAGAATGACAGCTTCATATCCCCTGGCAGAATCAAAAGGAATAGTAGAAATAACTTCGTGATTATTTGTTTGCGTCAATTCGTCGGCAAAATATTCCCCTGCACGTAGTAACGCGGCATCAATGGGATCGGGAACAGAATCGGAAGCTGCTGTTACTGCCTTGATTGCTGTGAAAAGCACATTTTTACCCGTTGCGTCCAGCTCCTCAAAAGATGTTGTTTTTGTGCCGTCAAAAACTGAGGCCGGCGCAATTCTGCCCTCAGTCAAGGTGCCGGTTTTATCCATGCAAAGAATATCCGCTCTCCCCAATGCTTCGACAGCGCGAGGGTTTTTGACCAATGCTCCCCTCATTGACAATCGTTCTGCAGCCGCAAGTTGTGCAACTGTAGCAAGCAACGGAAGTCCTTCGGGAACGGCTGCCACCGCAAGACCGACAGCAGTGCTTACCAACTCCTCCGCAGGTCTTCCTCGAAGCATTCCAGTTGCAATCAAAGCAGCTCCCGCTGCAAGAGTGATCGGACCGGTAAGGTTCATTAACTCTTTTAATCTAGCTTCGACTCCGCCTCGTACCTCGTCCGTAACCGAAAAGAGACTTGCTCTTGCAGTAACCGTATTCTCCCCGGTTGCAGTAACAGCAGCATGAGCCCATCCGCCGACAATATGATTACCCTCAAACAACATCGAAGTAATATCGGCAACGTTTTCTGCAAAGGAAGGTGCAGCGCTTTTGCTTACAGGCAGTGACTCTCCGGTTAAAGTGGAAGTATCAACCTCCAGGTTTTCTGATTTTAAAATACGACAATCAGCCGGAACAACATCTCCTTTGGTTACGAAAATAATATCTCCAACCGATAGAGAAGCAGCAGAACAGGTTTCAATCTCTTCACCGCGAACCACATGTGCTTTGGTTTCAGCGGTTTGAATAAGTCGTGATATGTGCCTTTCTGTTCTAAATCGCTGTGTTCCGCCTATTATTCCGTTTATAATCCCAACCCCTGTAATAATTCCGGCATCAGCTTTCGAACCGACAATTGCCGAAAGACCGGCACCCAACGCCAACAAGGGCGTCAGCGGATTTGACATCTCTTGGGTTACAGCGCGAGATAAATGCTTAATTGCTCCTTGCTCAAGGTTTTTCGTTGCAGGAATTAATGAGGTTGATGTCTGCCGGTTCTTCTCAGACAAAAGGGCTTTAACACCTTCTGTTGACAATGCATGCCAGGGAGTAGGATCGTTGATTCTCAAATAATGTTTTCCGACCCCGTGAGATCTGACAACACCGTTAAACATAGAAATGAGACTGGCTGCGCTCATTACTGCTACAACACGTCCCGAAGCCGCACCGACTTTGCCTCCGGTTGAAGCCAATGCACCCATTGTTGCTGAAACCATTGACACAGTTGCGCTTTGTTTTGATACCAAACGCGCGGCAGAACAGGCATCGAGTATGGTATCGAGAATGCGAGGAATTTGAGGAGTCATAACATGCGCTGCTGTGCAAAAAGGAGCATCGGAATTTCGTATATAAACACCGAAATCTGCAGCAAGAAATCCGGCCGGAGAAGCTGAACCTACCAAACAAACAACTCCGCCTTTTCTTTGCATCTCTCTAATTTCTTCGGCAAGATTGTTTTGCAAAGAAATCGTTCCTTCAATTTTAATACCGAAACGAGATACTGAAAAATCGGGATCATCTGTTGCTGCATAAAGTTTAATACCCATCTTAGCGGCCTTTTTTGCCGCCTCAAAAGAAGAACTTCTGGTTTCAATGCTTACCTCTATAGCCGCTTTGAAAACTTGATTTTCAGATAGAGCCAGCAATAGAATTCCTTTGTTTTCATGTTCGATAAGCTGCGCTTTAATATCATGTGAAACTGTATCAATAATCTGAGATAGCGGTCCTAACGACCACTCTCCTTCTTTCTGCACGCGGAGCGGATGATCCGGTCGAAACAAATTCTTTGCTTTAGCCAGCGCATCGTGTTCGCTAATTTCTACTGTGACAACAGCTTTTTCAATATGAAATTGGTCTCTGGAAATTATATCTCCCGGAATAACCAAACAGTCAATTCTATCTAGGCATCGAAGTGCCTCCGGACAAAGAACAAGCATTCCGCGACGCGAGAATATAAGGCCGATTTCTTTTGCAAAGAGTTCTCTTCCGTATTGTGCCGGATAGGGCATGGCGGCAAAAGCGGCGGGAACAGCTCTAAATGGATTTTTGGTTGTAAGCAAACTAAAGACAAATGCAAAAGCAGCAGTTTTAAGAGCTCGATCTTGTGTTTTTTCTATGGGACCCTTCGGTAAAGGTACGGGTCTCGGTTGCGGGATTTCAACAAATGAGCATGCAACATCATTACGCAAGATATCGCTCATAAGTCCTTGCCACAATACTCTTCTTGCACGTATTTCCCTGAGAGATTCCAGTTTGTCTACAAAAGAAACAGCCGAAGTGAGAGGTCTTTCGGACAAGCCCAAAGCAGCAGCATAAGCCAAATGAAAGAAAAATTCTGAGCGTCTTTTGCCCAATTTGTTTTCTATCGCTTGATAGACCGAAGGAATATGAGAAGCGACAAATAACGCAGAATAAAGATGCTCACCGATCGGTTTGGAAATCACACCTCCCGACGGCAATAGCTTTAAAAGTAAACCGCATCCGACAGATGCCGCATCCGCAGCAGCTTCCAAGGCAGTTTGCAATACTATTGTTGAATTGTCCGGAAGTTCTCGTTCTGACTTGTAGGCTGTTTCGGAACTTGATGCAGAAAAAATTTTTTCAGTTTCTCTTACTATTTCAATAAGTCGATCAATTTCGCCAAAATCTGAAGTCGATTTGAAAATGATTCTCTGTGTGCAAAGATTAAAATCAACCGAACTAATATAATCCAATTCCTCAGCATGCTGCTTAACAGATAGACAAAAATCTTGGATTTTGTTTTCGGCAATATTGAAGAAGGCAACTTGGGCAATATTTCCACATATGGATGCCATGGGATCATATTTGTCATCAAATAAATCTATTATTTTGCGGGTTATTGATGCAAATGTTGCAGAAGTCCTCAGTATTCGCGATGAGAGCGGTTCTTTGGGGGATTTTAACAGTTTATTTAGTAAATCTAGTTTTATCTGGCTCATAGTCGGAAAGAATTAGATCACTTTTGACGAAATTTAATCAATCCCAAAAGATCAACGGGAAAAAAACCCGTTATATAAACGTTGTGTCAATGGCTTTAATTATTAAGCCATGGCTGAGGGCTATCAAGAAAAATAAATGCCGAGTCTGAGGAAGCGGAGTTGTAAGAGAAAAAATTAAAAAACTTTCACACAAAGCCGGGTAAGATTCCGGATTGAGGGGTATTTAGCTCCTAAAGACTGAGTATTTTTGAATCATAATGACTGAATTGTATTGATTGAGTTTGAAAAATAAGGAAGTATCCGCCCTGCGGAAATTAAGGAGCTGCAATTATGTCTGAATTATTTGAAGAAGCAATGGTATTGATGACAGCTGGAATGGGAACAGTGTTCTTTTTTTTAACGGTTTTGGTTCTAACAATGTATCTGACAGCTTTTTTGCTAAAGGGAACCGCTGTACAAACCGATGTCAGCGCCAAGTCAGGTTCAAATCAAAATCAGCTTGCTGAAATAGCCGTTGCTATTGCAGCAGTCAAACATAGAAACAGTTGAACTGTTTTAGACCGGTGGGATTGTTTTAAATGTCTTTGTCCTCATTTGAAAATAATGTGAAGAATTTATATATCAGGAGGTTAATGTGACCAAGAAGCGCGTCAAGTTTATGTGCACGGCGTTTCGCGACGGTTTTCAATCCGTTTTCGGCGCCAGAGTATTAACAGAAGATTTTATGCCGGCGGTTGCTGCTGCACGAGAGGCCGGAATAGACTGGTTCGAATCAGGAGGCGGGGCAATGTTCCAGTCTCCGTTCTTTTATTGCAATGAGAGCGCATTTGATATGATGGACCGTTTCAGAGAAACGGCCGGAAAAGATGCCAATCTTCAGACTTTAGCGCGAGGTGTTAATGTAGTCGGTCTCGAGTCTCAACCTGCGGATGTTATCAAAGCTCATGCTCAGCTTTTTAAAAAGCATGGCGTTACAACTATTCGTAATTTTGATGCTTTAAACGACGTTAACAATCTTATTTATAGCGGCAAATGCATTGTGGATGCAGGACTAAAACATGAAGTTTGTGTAACTTTAATGGCGCTTCCTCCAGGATGCTCCGGAGCTCATGATGCTCCGTTTTATATCAAAACGCTCAAAGGCATTTTGGACGCAGGCATTCCATATGACGCGATTTGTTTTAAAGATGCATCCGGAACTGCGGTACCCTCTGTGATTTACGACACGATAAAGGAAGCGCGAAAAATGCTTCCCAAAGCGGTTCTACACTTTCATACTCACGAAACCGCAGGTATCAGCGTTCAAGGATATATGTCAGCCCTTGAAGCCGGTGCGGATGTAATCGATCTATCCTTGGCACCTTGCTCCGGAGGTACTTGTCAGCCGGATGTTGCCGTAATGTGGCACGCATTGCGCGGAACCAACTATGACCTGGGTGTAGATATAGATAAAGTAATGGAAGCTGAAGAAGTTTTCAAAGAGTGCATGGCCGACTACTTTAAGCCGCCGGAGGCTAATACCGTAGAACCGATGATCCCCTGGAGCCCTATGCCCGGAGGAGCTCTAACTGCAAACACCCAAATGCTTCGAGATAATAAGCTGATGCATAAATATCCCGAGATTATTGCTGCTATGAGCGAAGTTGTCAAAAAAGGCGGTTTCGGTACATCTGTTACTCCTGTGTCTCAATTCTATTTCCAACAGGCTTTTAACAACGTAATGTTCGGACCATGGAAGAAATTCGCCGAAGGTTACGGAAAAATGGTACTCGGCTACTTCGGTAAAACACCGGTTCCGCCGGATCCGGCTGTAGTAAAAGCTGCTGCTGCCGAACTCAAGCTTGAGCCGACAACCCGCAACGCTATCGATATCGATAATGAAGACCCCAAAAAAGGTTTAAAAGCAGCAAAAGAAATATGCGTAAAGGAAGGTATCGATCCTACAGATGAGAATGTCTTTATCGTAGCTTGCTGCAAAGACAAGGGTGTTCAATTTCTACAGGGAAAAGCAAAGGTTAATATCCGTAAAAATGAGCCTGCTGCTGCTGCTCCTGCCGGAGGGGCTCCTTTGGCAAAATCGTCAGCCTACTCGGTCACGGTTAACGGAACCAAATATGAAGTTGCTTTGGACGGCGATAAAGCAAAAGTTAACGGCCAAGCCTATGATGTTAAAATCGAAGCCGCCGGATCAGGATCTTCAACCGCTACGGCTCCTGCATCAAGCGGAGGAGCTAAGACATCGGTAGCAGCGGGAATGCCGGGTCTTATTGTGCGTATTCCGGTAAAGGTCGGCGATTCCGTCAAAGAAGGTGATGTATTGGTGGTCATGGAAGCAATGAAAATGGAAATGAATGTAGAAGCTACCGCTTCCGGCACTGTTTCTGCGATTAAAGTATCCCAAGGTGACCAGGTTAACGCCGGCGATGAAATGGTTGTTCTCAACTGACATCATATATTTAAGGAGATATTCCTGTGTCCATATTGATTAAAAAGACATCTTCCAGAATTACTAGGTCGTGGTGGATTACTCTAGCAGTTATTCTATTGGTAGGTACTGTTAGTACTGCCCTGTTTGCTGCAAGCGAAAACCATACACAGTCGGCTGACGAGGTTGTTGATGCTGCAAAGCTGACTCCGTTTGAGCGACTAGTGGAAAGCACCGGTTTGTTTGCCATTTCTCAGGGGTTTGTAGAACTGGTCGGCGGAGATCCCTTGCCGATACCTGAGTTCAAAGTTAGAGAACCTAAAGCAGTAGAACACGAAGAATCGTTACTTCCCAGCGGAGTGGGCAAGGTAATAATGATCGGAATAGGTTTGCTGCTGATATGGTTGGCTATCAAAAAGGGATATGAGCCGCTCTTGCTGTTGCCCATCGGTTTCGGCGGAATATTGGCTAATGTTCCGATTGAAGATATTGCCGGTCCAAACGGATTTCTCGGTATTGTTTTTAATTTCGGAATTTCCAACGGCTTGTTTCCCTTGCTAATATTTATGGGCGTAGGGGCAATGACCGACTTCGGACCGCTAATTGCGAATCCCAAAACTGCTCTCTTGGGTGCTGCCGCTCAATTCGGCATTTTTGCAACCCTTTTGGGCGCAGTGGCTCTTGGATTTGATATGAGGGAAGCCGCTTCCATCGGTATTATCGGAGGTGCAGACGGTCCTACATCTATTTATGTTACCTCACGAATGGCGGTACACTTACTCGGAGCTGTGGCAGTAGCAGCATATTCCTATATGGCATTGGTTCCGATTATTCAGCCTCCGATCATGAAACTGCTTACCACAAAAGAAGAGCGAGCGATAAAGATGGAGCAGCTAAGACCGGTAAGCAAAACGGAAAAAATTGTATTCCCGCTTGTTGTTCTAGGTCTATGCATCCTATTGCTGCCGAGCGCCACACCGCTTATCGGTTGTTTGTGCTTTGGTAACTTGGTTAGAGAAGCCGGAGTAGTCGAGCGTCTAAGCAAAACCCTTCAAAATGAGTTGATCAACATTGTAACTATTTTGCTAGGTTTAACCGTAGGCTCCAAACTGTCTGCTGATAAGTTTCTTGCACTTGGAACACTTAAAATCCTGGTATTGGGATGTGCTGCATTTTCATTGGGAACAGCAGGAGGTGTGTTGTTGGCAAAACTAATGAACCTGCTGTCAAAAAAGAAAATCAACCCGCTAATCGGTGCAGCCGGCGTATCTGCGGTTCCGATGGCTGCTCGAGTTGTTAACACCGTGGGTTTAGAGAGCAACAGAGGCAACTTCCTGCTAATGCACGCCATGGGACCCAACGTCGCAGGCGTTATCGGTTCTGCAGTAGCCGCAGGTGTGCTTCTCTCCCTGATAGACTGATAACCTCACTGATCAAATAAAATACTATTCGACAGGACACAATGAAGGCGACGGTTCGGGTTCTAAATAATCAGGACTTGGAGCTATTTTAGAAAATCGGGTTCTTTGGAGCGCAATTTCTATGGCCATGCCGGCTTGGCTTGCCAGAATTTCGAATACATCGGTTTTTAGAGGTTCTGCTTCGCGTCTCCCGAAATCTCCGAAAACTATAGCTCTGGTTTTGTTTTCGGTTTTTAGAGGCAATAGAAGCACATCATTGCTGACCGGAGATCCTATATGCGAGTATATGTGAGTAGATAGCAAAGCGTCGTCAGCCGGACCTTTGTATACCATTCCGGTTTTTACAACCTGTCGAAAGATCGAAGGTTCTTCGAGCGGTATTTTTATTCGCATGGCTGCTGCAGAAATTGTATCGCCCTTGCTGTCCACGCCGAAGCTTCCTATTCCCAGCAGTTCCCGTTTTCGCACCAAGAATATAATTCCTCTCTCCAGATATTCGGCAATATACTGAAGAACAACAAAGGATACATCCGGTGAGGTCTTTCTGTCTTGAATCTCGTTAACCCGCTTGCGAAGAGATGAAATTTGCGCTCGGTTATCTGTTACGGATCTTCGTAATTCGGCCGATTCTTCAAAAATGGATCTAAGAGCGGCAAGAATAACGGAAAAAACGGTTTTCATTTCGTTAACAAAGGATGCATTTTCAGTGATTTCTCTGGAGGGTAGGGGGATAACCGTGCGGGCTCTAAGCTCAAAAGCGTGCATTTGCGACAATGCAGTATATGATTTTGACAAAATAATCATCGGGAGTTCAGGTCGAAGAGCCTTAATGCGACGAATGATAGAAATACGAGATTTGGGTCCCAGGTCAGTATCAGATTCTTCGGACGCAGAGAGATCGGCTATAAAAACGAGGTCGGTTCCGTCTTCGTAACATTTCTCAATTTCTTTTAAGATGTCTTTCTCCACATCCGAGAAGTATGAAAAAATCCTTTTCTCCTTACACAAAGATTTCATCGAATGTTTGATAAAACCGTCACTTACGAGAAATACTGCCTCTTTAAATTGAGTTGTTCTAAGAGTAACTGTATCTTCTGATTCTTCTCTTATAGGTACTTCGAAATCATCAGATAACAAACGTTCGCGATCTTTTTTTCGTTGTGCGTTTCGTTCTTTTTCCTTGCGGTCCTTTTTTTCCCGTTCCTGTTGGTCTCTGTTTTTTTCGTCAAAGATGCGCAAGGCTTCCATAAGGGCGCCCTTGACATCTACGCCGCCTCCGTCTTCTAAAATATCAATGGGCACATGACGAAAATCATCGTCTATTTCTATTTTGTTTACTGAAAAATAAAAATTTCCTTCTTTCCAAGAAATAATTTCCGCCATTGTTTTGTGGATAAGGTTTCTAAGCCCTTCCCATCCGGCGTCTTGATTTATGTGGCCTAATTCAAGCAGTGTGGCCATCAGCGGGTTTCTAGAAGGTCCCCTCTCATCCATTAGAGCAATAGCTTCGTCAAGTTGTTCTTGGGTAATTGTTTTTTTTTCTAAAAGAATCTTTCCAAGATTTATGTCTTTGGAGGGATGGGTAGCACCCACTATATCACCGTCGCGGCAAACGATAGAGGCATCTCCTAAGCTGCTCTCTACTCGCAAAGTGCCGCTTTTACGTGCTACGTGCAAAAGCTGTATAACATCTGTAAAAGGCAGATCTTCGAGATTTCCGTTAATAGACATAAAGCATCCTTGGTCAGTTAGCTGTCAGTTGAGGGATTTGAGATGAGCTTAATAAAGCCCTCCAGTGTATTTTTCTTTCGCTCAGACAATGTATGAATTTTAGCACTATAAATTGCCGAAGCAGCATGCTTGCCGAGCAGTTCAATTAGTTCATAATCCAGTTCTTTAAAGCCTTCTTTTTGAATCAGCAGCTTATAAATAATTATAATGCCGAAAGGCTCTTCGCCCAAAGTGAGAGGTAAGTAAGCTATGGGTTCGGTTCCGTCTGAGTATTCGGCTTTGTTCTCCACAAGCTTGGCACTATTACTGTGAAATACCTGTTCTATTATTTCATCATCAAGACGAGGGGTAGGAATATCCAATTCTTCCATGCCCTCTTCTGCTATTTGAATTAGCTGTTTGTTAGCATTGTCTATCAAATATACAGCAAACGATTCCCCCCCCATCATGTTAATCGTAATGTCTTTTACTGTTTTAATGACCTCTTCATAGTTCAAAGTTGCGTGAAGCTGATAACTCGCTACGTACATACTAATGAGGTCCGAGTTTTGACGTTCTACCTGAATGTAGCGTTCTGCAAACTCTCGGTTTTCTTCTTCCATGGCAGCGCTTTCTTTACGTTGTATTTCTATTTCTTTTTGAAGATTTGCCTTTTCTTTTTCCAAAAGCGCAATGCGATCTTTAAGTTGTGAGATTCCGTCAGCTTCAGTCTGATGTTTGAGAGCACGGTTCTCTTCTGAAAGATTTCGAACCACTAATCGTAATCGTTCGTTTTCTTTTAGCAGCTCTTCGGTAAACTTCTTTCCTTGGTCGAAAAGCGAAACAATTCTATAACCTTCCTTGAATCCTGGTGTGTCGTTCATACAGTCCTCCGGATGCTGTAATTAAATGTATTTTTCTACTTTTCGGATGAGCTCAAGCTTATCGATCGGTTTGGTCAGATAATCCGAGCATCCGGCTAAAAAAGCCTGTTCCACCTTTTCAGGATCTCCCTTAGTGGTGACCATGACAACCGGAATATTTTTAAGTAAAGGATCTGCTTTTATCTGCCTGCACATTTCGATGCCGTCCATTTTAGGCATCATAATATCAGCCAATATTAGATCGGGTTTTATGTTTCGCGCCTTCATTAAACCCTCTTCTCCGTCACCGGCAGTTTCAATGCTATAGTCACGTCCCGCCAACATCATCTTTTCAACCATTACTATCGTTTTGGTGTCCTCAACGATGAGAATTCGTTTGCTCATGAATTGCTCCTTCGAATTCGAAGCCCACTAAGAATATATGTAGCACTAATTTGGATGAAAGCTTGTTTAATATTAATTCATTATTTTAAAGATATATTTAATTGGTAGGAACCAATATACAAACGTATAGCTAGTCTTCAGGAGGCTCTCCGGATGGAGCCATTTTTACTATTTTGGGATCAAATCTTGCCTGTATTTCTACAAGTTCGGTCTGTGCTGCCATTACTTGATGAATATCCTTGTAAGCCATAGGGACCTCATCTAAACCGGCACTCAGCACTTTTACAGAATTTTCTCTAAACAACTGCTCGGCATCCGACCAACTATATTCTGATTTGGCTGCTTTTCTGCTCATCCTTCTTCCCGCACCGTGAGCTGCTGAGCATAAAGATTCTTTATTGCCCCTGCCGTTAACTACAAACCCGGGGGTTGCCATGGAACCTGGAATTACACTTAGTGTTCCCTCTTGAGCAGAAACTGCACCTTTTCTATGAACTATAACGTTTTCGCCAAAATGAATTTCCTTCCACGCGAAGTTGTGATGATTTTCTACTCCTGCAATAATTTCTGCTCTGAGATAGGATGTTATACTTCGGTGAATTAGGTCATGATTGGCAGCAGCATAATGCCCCATCAACTCCATCGCTCTCCAATATTCCTGACCTTCGCCTGAACAAATATCTAACCAAGACAATTGTTTGAGCACAGAAGGAAGTTCAGGATGCATTGTTGCGGCCAATCGACTGTAATATCCGGCAATTTCAGCTCCGGTTCCTCTTGAGCCGCTGTGGCTTAGTAATGAAAGGTAAACGCCTTTTTTCAAACCCAAACTGTCTGTCAATAAAGTAAGGGTTCCGAATTCCACAAAATGGTTTCCGCTGCCGCTGGTTCCGAGCTGAGCCCAAGCCTGATCTTTCAGTTTTTTTGTAACAGGAGATATAGACCAATCCCTGTCCATTACATCATGTTGTTTAAAAGTCTTAAACTTTGCACCCACACCGAAAAGCGTTTGCGTTTCCAGCGACTTGATCAACTCTGCTTTGCGATCATGTAAAGCTGATATCGGAAAATCCAGTACGGATAGCTTCATTCTGCATGCGATATCCATACCCACTGCATACGGGATTACAGCATCGCGTACTGCAAGAACACCGCCTATGGGCAATCCGTATCCTTGATGGGCATCGGGCATAAGAGCACCCCTGACAGATACACCAAGAGAACATGCATTTTTCATCTGAGAAAGCGCGCAGTCTTCAATACCTTCTCCCCATATCTTAAAAGGCACAGGCGTTTTTCTAAGAGAATACTTACCTTTGATTTTTGGTTTTGAGGTCATCAAACGGGCTTTTTAACCGCTATACCTCCCATGCCAAAGGCGAAGAGGCTTTTTCGTGGATTGCAGGTGCGCAGTTTGTCCGTCTCGAAAAGAATTGACATCCCTTACACGAAAAAGACTGCCACATCAACACAGATGCTTCTTCCAAACAAACCTCATAATAATGGCATTCTTCTCGTCGATGAACAGGGACCATTTCCAATTTCAGTGTATGATTCACTTTTTGCATGGTCGTCATCCTTTCTCAGTCCGCAACTTCAGTGTTAATATAGTTGCTTGCGCTTCCATAAAGGGTCATTTATTGAAAAAGGCTTTGCCTTCCGAGGAATTTAAAAAAATATAGTTTTAAGAAAACAGAACAAGTTTCGGCAAAATTGTATTCTTATATTATAGAAGCAGCTATAAATACTTATGCGACCGCTATGAAAAATTTGCATACATGTGAAAAAATTGCATATCGATAGATGTTAAAATTCATATCGACCGTTTTTATCGCTCCGCAAACCATGATTTTTAACTATTTTCTATTTTGCTTTTTCTGGTTCGTTATTTGCAGGCAGATTGACAGAATGTATTTCTATAGAAAAACAATATTTTACAGTCGCTGCTTTTCTAGGGGCTTTTCCCTTTTGGAACTGATGGCGGTAGTCGTCATTATCGGAATCTTTTCGGCTTTGGCCATTCCCGGAATAGTTGAAATCAGAAGTCGAAACACTTTGACCGACTCGGTTGAACGAATACGTTCTGCCGGCGCGGCTACAAGAGATTTTGCCATGCAGACAAGGAAGGCGGCAGTACTTGAAATTTCAAGCGACGGAGTATGGATTAATCTTCTAAGCGGTCCAAAGTGTAATGATGAAATTGAACTTCGTTGTGCATCAAGTCTTGGCGATGAAACGGGTTTTATCTCTTTATATGATTCGGAAGGCATAGGCGCTACAGCCGGAATAGCAATGTGCGGAGGTTCGTCTCTTTCTACGGCTTCAGCTTCTGAAACCGCTTGCTCAAGTTCAGTTGCTCTAAGTAAAGATACAGGGTTTGCTCTTTGTTATTCCGGTTCCGGAGATCTTTTTTTCAGAGCATCTGCAGATGAAAATACTGTCTGCGGAGGAACCGGCTCTCCTGATGACTCAGCGATTTGGACCCGTGCGTGCAGTACGTCGTCTTCTTCAGCAAAAGCGGTCAGTTTTGCCGACTCAACTTCCTACAACTTATCCGACGGTGCTGTATTAATGCTAAACAGATATCCTGGCGATTCACTTTGTGCTGACGGGTCCGCCTCTTTGGACATAAGGCGAATTATTGTTTTTCCGACTAACGGAGCTCCGTTCAGTCAGGTGAGCAGACCGGGAGTATCGGCAAAAGAAGAGGACACTGAATAACATGAAGCTATCGTTTTCTTCAGAGCATAGGTCGTTACGTAAATCAGAATGCGGTTACACTCTGATAGAGATCATCGCAGCACTCGCGGTTTTCATGATAGGGGTTATGGGAATGACAGCTCTTCAGAGTGTGTCTATCAGTGCAGCTGCGAAAAGTCGCAATCAAACAGCGGCAGTAAGCATTGCCCGATTTATTACCGCACAACTTAAAACTGAGTTTGCTTCATGGGATCGAGACAAAGAAAACACAGCAGAGTTTCCGGATAATTATCCATTGCTTAAAACAATTTTTGCAGAAGATTCATCGGCAGGTACATGGATTCAATACGGTGAAGGAACAGAGGGCGAGGTAGGAGATTTTAGAGTCGATGAATTTTTAGGACACAGTGCTTTGGAGTCCAATACCGGTCCTTCTAAATTCTGCATAAACTATAGGGTTGATTCCTTGGAGAATTTGGGAGAAGTCGAACCTAGTCAGTATTCAGTGTGGCAGATCAGAGTGCGTGTTTCGTGGACCAACGAGGGTGCTTATGCAGCTGATTGGGATAAATGTGACCCGACCAATGTTGAAAGACGGATCTTAACCGATGCCTCCGATACCGTGGTTGAGTTGACCTCAATCGCTACAAGGGAAATGGCCAGATGAGTGAAATGAAGAACAAACATATTTCTCTTATGGGTTTTACCCTTATGGAAATGTTGGTGGCCCTTGTAATGGCCGGTGCAGTGGTAGGTCCTCTTTATGTTATTACAAGAGGAACATCCGAACAGACCGCTTCAAAGCAAATGGAAATAGAGGCAATGCAGAGAGCCAGAGTCGCTATGGATATCCTTATAAGGGATTTCAGCCGTGCGGGACTGTTTACCTCTCCAAATACTGCGGCGGACGGACGATACTTCAATCGAGACCTGTCAGGGGCAAAGGCAAGATATCGACCGGCGGTAATTCATCTCAATCCCGGTGTTTCAACTCCTGATGCAGTAATGTTGAGCGGAAATTTCCTCGGCAGTAGAGTTTATAAAGCTTATGCCACGAGTGTTTCCAGTCTCAGTATTATTGAAAACATGACAGACGCCGAAGAATGTGAACGACAATTCAATCCTTCGTTTGCCTTTGCCCATATTTCGGACAATTCCGGAAGAGAGCTGGATGCTGAAATTACGGAAGTCGATTTTGAAAGCAACAGTTGCAGCATATCAATATCAGCTAACGACAACATACAATCTTTTAAATCAGGGGATACCGTATTGTTATCGGCAAATCAGACAGTTGTATTTGCTGTGGAGAAGGGAGATCTTGTTCGCTACTTTGTCTCTTATCAAAGTCCTTCTTCTCCAAATGCCGGAGTTTGCGAACTTGATGCGCAGATTTTATCCGCAAGCAATATTAAGGTGCCGGGTACTGTATTGACTGATACCAGACAAGTTATAGCTAATTTTGTTACCGATTTTCAGGTTTGGTTTAGGCCGGTGGGAGGTTCCGGAACCGGATGGTCCTCGCCGCATTATCACCAGGTTGCTGATATGGCCTCAGCTGATATTGGTTTTACTCCGCCGCCTGACAGTGAGGTCGTTCCTTCGTCTCCGACTGCTACAACAGCTGCAGGCTCAATGACCTGTGCTTCTCTCGACGAAACAAGCGTGATAGGACCTGAGCGTGCCAGATCCGCCATTATTCGTCTTTCGGTTAGAACAGAAAAAAGCAATCAATCAATGAGGAGACCTCTTTCTGATGAAGATGCAACCCTTGCGGAACAGCGTTTCCTTGCTCCTGATACGACAATTCCTGTGGCTTCCGATGATGATCCTTTCGCCTATATGCTTAGGACTGTAACGACGGAAGTTGAAATGCCGAATTTGGCGGCCAGATCAGATTTAATTCGATGAAGGACGGTGATTCTGTGAAAAACACACCTCAAATAAAACCGCGAAAAGCAGAGAAGCAAGATGGTGTTGTGCTTTTGATGGTGCTGTTGTTGGTAGTGTTGTTCAGCGGTCTTGGACTATTGGCTATGCGACATACTCAGGGAGATTTGAGATCATCCGGCGCATATCTAAACAGTACTCAGGCCGCAGCGGCGGCAGAATCGGCAATTATGATGGTTGCAACCGATATGCGAAGGAACTGGCAGTATCCGAATGAATCGTCTTGCTTGAATTACTATAATCGTTTTCAGCAGGCTATGTACAACAGCGAAAACGAAAAGATAAAAATAGGTTTTAGTGATGTATTCAATACAAGTGACGCTGCTTGTGAACACAGAGGACGGGTTCCATTGAATGCATTAAGGGGGGCGGCCCCTTTGGCTTTAACAGGCGGTCCCTTGTCTCACGGCTATG
>CAYWLQ010000119.1:0-1820 GCA_964458775.1 uncultured Myxococcales bacterium
TATGAACAGGGATTGCCCGGCATGGCGTCGGCGGCCATTCAACAAGGAAAACATATTGCAGAAAACCTAAATAGAATAAAAAAAAATCAAAAACCGATTGAATTTAAATTTAGAGATAAAGGAGTTATGGCGACCGTCGGAAGAAACTTGGCTGTTGCGGAAATTGCCGGCAAAACAGCGACAGGCATGTTGGGATGGTTTTTGTGGATGGCTGTTCATCTTTGGTACTTGGTAGGTTTTAGAAACAAAGCTGTGGTTTTTGTAAATTGGGTTATCAGCTATCTGACTTATGACCGCGGAGTACGAATTATTACACCTCAAAAAAGCAAGGAATCTTAAAATAGTTCTTTTATTGATTCGCGAGAATTCACACCGATTTTCTTGTAAATGCTATCGATTTTAACAATAAAAACAGTTTGATCCGCTTGACCCCTTTGAGTTTTAGAAGCATAATTAATGAAACACAATTAGCGAGTCTTGATAAAAAAATGCAGTACATCTATAATATATATATTTCTTCCGTTTCGGAGTGAATTTTGTGCTTAGCAGACTCTGAGGAGGCACTGTAATGACGCTTGTGACTGCGAAAAAAAGTTTTTTCTATTTCTTATTGTTTTCAGTAGTTTTTTACGGGAGGGAAGTCGATGCTCAGGATACGGATGCATCAAAAGTTTCCGAAGAGTCAGAAGAGGCCTTGATTCATTTTCAACAGGGCGTGGAACTTTACAAAAGCGGAAGATATGAACAGGCGAGCATTGAGTTTGCCAGAGCATACGAATTGAAACCAAGTCATAGAATTCTGTTCAATATTGCTCAAGCGGAGAATATGCTAGAGCACTATGCTGCTGCGTTGACAGCTTATGAACAATACTTGAAGGAAACAATAGATGAAATTGACAAGCAAAGAAGAGATCTCGTTCAAGCTGAAATTGACAAGCTCATACACCGTGTCGGTCAATTTGTAATACAACACAACCTGGAAGGGGGAACTATTCTTATCAATGGTGAGGAGAGGGCGAAAACCCCGTTTAACGGTGCTTTGAATGTGGATATCGGCAAACATACGGTAACCGTTCTTATCGGAAACGAAGAAATCTTTCGTCGAGTATACAAGATTGCAGGCGGACAGAAAATATCGGTCAATTTGAAAACGAATAGAATCTATACAGATGAGACCTCAAAACTCGCTCCGGAAAAGGAACCGTTAGCAGAAACCCCTAACCTCGTGACCTCGTCAGAAAGTACTGCCAAGGTAACAGAGCGGTCTTCTGATAACGAAATTTCGACAAAAAATGGTCGAAAGGTGTTGGGTATAGCAATTCTCTCCGTCGGCGGTGCAGCAGCTGTGGCTGCAGTGGCTACAGGTGTGTCTGCCCTTTCAAAAAAACAAAGGGTAATAGACGGATGTGACGGATATTTGTGTGACAAAGATCAATGGAGTGATGAGTTTGATGCAGTGCGAAGTCTCGGCATTACAACTGATGTACTCATCGGAGTTGCAGCGGTCGGAGTAGTTGCCGGTACATTGTTAACTGTTATCAAATCTAAACGTGAGCGTGCGTCTTCTGTTTTACTCATGCCGGCGTTGGTACAGAACGGCGGTGCTTTGACGTTATGCGGGAGGTTTTAAATGTTGAGATTTTGTATATATTCAACGCTCTTGATTTTTGGAGGATGTACGATTGTTTCCAGTTTGGACAATTATGAATTGGTAACGGGTACAGAACAGCATCAAGATACGGGAAGCGCAGACAGCGACACGGATACAGATACGGATACTGACATAGATATAGATACAGATACTGATACAGACAGTGATA
>CAYWLQ010000119.1:1920-12454 GCA_964458775.1 uncultured Myxococcales bacterium
CAGATACAGACACGGACAGTGATACAGATACAGACACGGACAGTGATACAGATACAGACACGGACAGTGATACAGATACGGACACGGACAGTGATACAGATACGGATACTGATGCGGATGCGGACGGAGATACCGATACAGATCCTAAATGCATCCGGTATGTTAATGTTGAAAACAATGCCGGAGGAGATGCATCATCTTGGGAAAAAGCGGTGCAGTCAATCAAAGACGGGATATTTTATGCAAAAAGCTCGGGTTGCGATCTCTGGATTGCTGCCGGTACCTACTATGTGTACAAAACTTTGCCGACCGATACCATTGCATTACCTGCCAATTTTAGGATGTTCGGAGGTTTTTCCGGAATTGAGACGACGTTGGAAGAGAGAGACTTGGGTGTGAATAAAACCATTCTTGACGGTGCTGATGCAGAAGGCCAAGGAAATTATGTTTATCATGTAGTTACCGGTGCCGATAATGCAGTGTTGGACGGTTTTACTGTTCAGCGGGGAAAAGCCATGGATGTGGATTCTGTAGATTCGTCATTCGGGCAAGGCGGAGGGTTGTATTTATACAATGCAAAAATGACTGTGCGCAATTGTGTGTTTGATAACAACACTGCTGAGCTTGCCGGCGGCGGTATCTATGCAGAAGAATCTGTTTTAACGTTGGAGAGCAGTGTTATATCTTTCAATTCGACCGGAGAGGAATTGGGCTGCCAGGGGGGCGGAGTGCATATAAGAGAGAGTTCTGCTGTTATTGACAATACAATGTTCAGATTGAATCACTCAGTTAACGGAGGGGGACTGTATGTAGCCGCCTATCAAGACGCCCCGCCGGTGATCGTTACAAACTCTGTTTTTGACAGCAACGATGCAAGTAATTTTTTTGGACAAGGCGCCGGGGCTATGGTTGAAAGTACAGACGGAGTTTCGTTTAACAATTGCATATTTAAAGAGAATACAGCTCTTGAAGGAGCTGACGGAGGCGGCCTTTCCGTTTTGTATGCTTCTGCTGCTATTACTGACTGTATCTTTTGGAACAACACTACAGGCGGGAATGGCGGAGGTCTTTATCTATCATATGAGAACAACACAACTGTGGAAAGATGCGTGTTCGCGGATAACAGCGCCGATTCTATGGGTGACGGATTGTTTATCGGTTATGAACAAACAGAACCGAAGCTTTCAGATTGTATTTTCAGCAACCATAAAGGCGAAGCCGTTCTTGTGGGATACGAAGGGGGCGTTATAATTGAACGCACTGTTTTTGCCGGCAATCCTGGCGGTGCAATCGATACATATTCTGAAGCCGTTGTTGCTGTTGAAAACAGCTTGTTTGTAGGAAACGTGAACGGCTATGCCGGAGCATTTGAGAACAACGGTGAATCATCAGCAACCTTGCGCAACAATACTTTTTATATGAACAGTCTTGATTCCGGAAGCACTATCAGCTCGTTCAATACAGCATCAACACGTCTTGTTAATAATATAATTGAAGGCGGTGCACTTTTAGAGATTCTTAAAGAGGGCGAAAGAGATCTATTTATAGAATATAATCTAATTGACAATTGGGAAAGCGTAGGAACAGGTAACATTAACGGCACTGCCTCCTTTGTTGAATCGCCATCTGTCGGTGACGGATGGGACTCTGTGGTGTTTGATGAAGAGACATATCGGACAACTCTTTCAGACAGCAGTTTGAACCTAACTTTGCATGGTATTGTCGGCACATTTGTGCTTCCTTCGCCTAACAATAATCAATGGTACTATATTGTTGAGAACACAGAGACTTCTGTGACAATATGGGGGGATATTTCAGAATTTGTCGCTGAAGGCGATCTTTATGTTTTTAAGGATCTTCATTTGGCCAAAGACTCATTAGGCATTGATGCAGGACTCAGACTCAATGCTCCGGATAAAGATTTCGACGGTAATTTTCGAAGGGATGATCCTTCGGTAAAAGATACAGGTCTAGATGAATCCGGTAATGAAACCTATTTTGATATCGGAGCTTTTGAGTATCTTCCTTAAATAGTTTTCGTCTCAAAACGCCCCTTTTTGAAAGGGGCGGGGTGTCGGTTGACCATCGAGTATGTATGATTTTAGTATGTTACGCATTGAGGATGCCGATGGCCCCGACCCGAAACCCCATTTATGAGACAAACACTACTAGCTTTTTTGAGCGCCTCTGACACCATTTTGTCCGGATTGGGAACACTTCTTCCGGGAGTCGCAATTCTGCATGTTGTTTAACAGGCTTAGCGATTTTGCAACTGTATCAATATCCATTGGCTTTGCCAAATTATTGTTTTTATAGGCAAATATACTTTCGACTTTGATGGCATTCTTGTTGCTCTATCCTTCATGCACTCGGTTAAGAAGCAGAACAACCGGTAATCTTCAGGAGGACGAATATGTTAAATACAAGACAAAAAATATACTTAATATGCATAGGCATAATATTGACAAATTCACTGAGTGTATTTGCACAGGAGGGTAATCCAAACTCAAATTCATCGAATCATGAATTGCAAAGCTTCGAAACTCAATCTTCAATGAAACAAAAACCAACCGATTTTTCGATTTTTACTCGATATGCTGTAATGGTTTTCAACGATGTGGGTGATACCGCAGTTATTTCCGATTTCACCGGAACGCATTACGGTAAAGGGTACTTTCTTACTATCAATGCAAGTCCGTTCAATTTTCATATAGGTGATGACGGTTACAAGCTTTCCCTTGGACTGTCATTGGAAGGAGGATACAACGGTAGAATACTTGCTTTGGGTGCCGGTTTTGGAATCCGCGAAATTGTTACCTATTGGGGAATAGAAGAACCCAATTTAGCTGTTTCCATTCCTCTGCGAATAGGAAAACTTAACGGTTTGAATTTCAATTCCAATGTTGGGTTTGTCTATAACATGGAGACCGGTTTTCGCTGGTCCGATGCACGGGCACGTATGAAAGTTCCGTTAACACAACGTGTTTCCCTGTTTTTAGAAGGGATAGGAGCCAGAGAAGAAATATGGGGAGATGACACCGGTTACGCTGCAGGCTCTATTGGTGCTGTTATCAGACTTAAAGGAGACGGCGGTCGCTCCACGCTGAATCTGACCGGAGCTGTAGGTGCCGCCGGGTTGTGGACTGTCAACGAGATTATGAGTTTTTCTATGTCCAATGAACCTGACGGTATTGTCGAGGATGAGTCTTCATATCAAGAAGTCTCATTTTCTGTAGGTCCAATGGTTTCCCTATGTGTTACATGGCTGTTCTAGAAGCGGCTTAGGCACTATGTTTTGTGCACCTATTTGACAAAGTGAAATTATAAAACGTCAAGGATATCTACAATGCTTTTGACTCGCTTTCAGTTTTAGGACCCGAAACAAGGGACAGCGTTAGCGTTTCAAAAGAATGCCCATCTTTGAGATGTTCGATATGTCTTTTAACTATACCGATGCCGGGTACAATCCACATTGTTTCTTTGCGATACGGTGCTGTTGTCAGATGAGAAAAAAGAGGCCGTCCTTTTGTTTCTATTGACACCCTGGAAAGCCAGTTGATGCGCATGGCGTCAAATATACCTTTGGGAGTTGTAACGGATTCTGTTTTTGCAAAGGATGCGCGATGGTATTCTATGCTCAGTCCTTTAGAATGTATTTGTTTTCCTTTTTTGTCGACATTATCATATTCAATTTCACGGTGAATTCGAAGTTCCCAAACCGCACCTTCGACCAGTCTAATTTTTCGCGGTATGGTTTCGCCTTCGATTTTAACAGCAGGTGTGCCGGCAAATTCTTTGGGCTCCCAAAAACCAAGGCCGTCCAATCTAAGATCTCCTTGTTTGTCAACAATATTGGCAGTTTCGAGGGAATCTTCAAATCCCGAACCTGAAATACCGAAAATGTCGTTGTCCGGAACTCGGTCAACTCGATAAGTCCAAGAACGCTTTTTCAAAGGTGTAATAGATTCTTCTACCTGATATTTCCAAACCGCACCCAAGAATATGGGAATAACAGTGTTGTCTGTTGTTTGAACGGGTTTAGTCTTTGTCGGTGTTTCCTCTTGTTTAACAGTCAATTGATCGTATGAGCTATTAATTTCTTTTATAGAAATCGGTTTTTCTGCTTCAGAGCTTGCCATACGGCGTGCTGTAGTCCAAGCAATAATAACTAATAATATCAAGGTTATAACCAGTATTAAAAGCTTCTTTATCATAATTAGATTGTACCGCTATTTTATCTTTATGCTATCTCGCAAAAATCAAATAGATCCAAATTCAGACTGGAACGTAATTACGGCAACAAAGAAGGTAGGCTAAGTAGGCAACTTTTATACTAGGTTGATCAAGATTATTGAGATGCAAGATTTTTTGTTAGCTTTTTAGAAGTTTAGAAGTAATGAGTCTTTGCAACAAACTTCGATATCGATATGGATGCGAGGATCTGGTATTTACAGACTATTTTTAAAAAAGGAGAATTGTATGTTTGTAAAAATGAAACTGATGTTCTTGTGCTTTATTTGCATGGTCGGGATTTCAACTGCTGCTCATGCGCAGTTATCCATTCAATCAACAGCAAATCTGAGCGACGATCAAATTTGGATTCGTCCGGCGGTTAAAATTATTAATGAAACTGCGCAGTCTATTGATTTATCCAATTATACCGTGGAGTATTATTTCTACGATAGCCAAGCTACCTTAAACTCTCTATCGTCATCCGTTTGGTATTACAGTCTTGGGCAATCCGGTAATGTAAGTGTGTCTTACGAAGTAATTGAACCGGCTGTTGTTTCATCGTCCAAAAAAGCAAATTTTGCAATAAAGATGCGATTATCAAAAGGGACCTTGAACTCAGGTAATGCGGCGGAGTTAAAGCTTGGTATCAACTCGGTTTTAAACGGAGAATGGCATGCATTTGATCAGACTGATGATTGGTCTTTTGTTGCCTCGGCAGGCTACATGGCAAACGAAAACATTGTTGTTAAGAACGCCGCCGGTGAAGTAATATTTGGCGAAGTTCCCAAAGACGATACCGTTCCAAGACCCTACGGCGTAAGTGTATATTGGTTAGGTATTCATACATCACAAGAAATGGACGAAATCTCTTTAAGTGAAGGTGACGCCTTTAGAAATTCAGAAGACGGCATAGCATATGTCTATTACCAGGATAATTGGCAGATCTTGGATGATAACAGCATGTCCGGCGGTACGATGCCCGATAGCAACTCCCACATTAGCATGAGCGGCTCGAATATCACCGAGGTCGGTACCTTGCAAAGCAACAGTGTTACAGTGTCAAGTACTGTTATCGCCGATCGGTTCATCGGTGACGGCAGCGGTATTACTAACATAATGCTGGAAGACGGTTCCGTCCTTTTCAGTCATTTGAATGCTTCTACATTGGATGCATTGGTTGCGTATATCAGCGAACGTCTTGATATTCGCACGTCCGTCATTAGTGTTCTTTCTGACGCTTCTGCCCGTACCTTTAAAATTCATCGTTCCGGTTCTTCGGAAGGTGAAATTGTGGTTTCCTATGTTGTTACTAAGGTTACAGGTGCAACGATTGCGAACGCTGTAATCCTCGCTGACGGCGAGACTTTGGTTGAGATTCCTGCCTTTGCCGGCGATATAATTACAATCAGCGATAACCCGGTACTATATCAATTGGATCCGCTCAATACCTCTGCCTCTCTGCCCTTAATGCGGGTGTCGCTCAGAAAGCGAAACCCAATCGACCCAAATGATTATGTGTTTGTAATGGAACGTGATTATCCAATAGATATTGATGTAAATGTGGATTTTAGGATGACCTTTCTTGCCGGCGGCACCTATGATATTAGCTTGCCCTTTGCAGCCGGTTCCGTTTCTGAGCCTTGGTCTGTCGGTTTAGGCTACGGTGACAAGATAGAGGTGCTTCCGAGTTCTATGTATAATAACGTTTCAGGGCAAAGTGAGGTGGTGTTTTCAAAAATGACCGTCGGCATTGAGAAACGTAATCCCGATGATCCGAGCGATTACGTATTTGTTATGAATCGTGATTTTCCTGTCAACGAAGTTATTGAAGTAGATTTTAGGATGACCTTTGTTGACGGAAGCACCTATGACATCACTTTGCCTTTTGCAGCCGGTTCCCTTTCTGAGCCTTGGTCTGTCGGTTTAGGCTACGGCGACAAAGTGGAAATACTTCCGAATATTATGTACGAAATTGATCCAAGTGCTACAGAAGTTGTTTTCCCCAAAATGACTGTCGGCATTGAGAAGCGCAATCCCTTAGACCCCGACGATTTCGTGTTTGTTATGAATCGCGATTTTCCTGTGAGTGAGGTAATTGACGTGGATTTTAGAATGACCTTTGTTGACGGAAGTACCTATGACATCAGTTTGCCGTTTGCTTCAGGTTCTGTATCAGAACCTTGGTCTGTAGGTCTCGGTGTCGGTGACGCTATTGAGATCTTATCTTCTATAAATTATGAAATCGATCCGGCACATCGACAGCTCCTTTTCTAGTTCCTTTTAAGCTACTTATTCCGAGCTGACTTCACCCCCCTTCTCACATCCATTGTCTATTGTCTTAAAATGTAAAATCTCCGCCGATTTTTAACGATGCGTCAACATAAGACAAATACGAAAAATTTCTTGACTATGATTAGATTGTACCTCTGTTTCATCTTTGTGTTATATCCAAAAAGCGAATAGGTCAGAATGAAGACCATGAGGTATTTTAATATAGAGCGGCGGAACGGCTAATGAGCTATTGTCAATACTCAGTCAATCAAGAAGACTGTTGCATTAGGAAATCTCAACGGTCCTCTTTTATGGGTGTTGCAGAAATCTTTCGAGCACATACTTTGAGAGTGTCAAAATTCACCAGACCCCGTTTTTCAAAGAGGAATCTGCTTTGTTGCTCGGCTTCGGCTCTCGGGAAAGTGCCTTTTTCAATAACCTCTTTTTCAAGGTGGATAATATATGCTTTTCTGATTTGCTCGGTTATCTCGATTGTTTTTTTTGGAAAGAACTTGTCAGCAGCTGATAAAAAAAACGTTGCTGAGGCTCCTTTAGGCAGTGAGGTATATCGAGATACCGCTGTAACCTATCGAAATATAGTTACGGCTCGAAGTTTTAGTAAATCGGCAGACCTTACCTATAATCCATATTATGCAATGCAGCTGGATATTGCCGGGGCTTTTCGTCCGGGAAGATATACATTACTTCTTCTTGACTGCTTTTTATCTCGGGAGCTGACTAATTCTGATGTGACTACCAAAAAAGGGGAAATAGAAGCGGCTGATATTTTTCTTCACACCGCTCTTCGCAATCTTAGAGAAATTCCTCTTTTGGGAATCCAATGGACGCCTTCTTTTAGAATTTATGTTCCTTCGTCACTCGTTTCGCAAGCCAGAACCATGATATTTGGATTAAGAGCTCAGCTTGCGATGTCAAAGCAATTCAAGGTAATGAGAGGCTTAACTCTCTATTATACATTTTGGATTCAAAAAGATTTTCATGAGTATACTACTGCTTCGATTGAATCTCCGTTGATTAGTACATCATCCGGAGCGACTCGCAGTGAGGACTCTTTTTTTAATACCGGCTTAAGAAATGTATCTTTTGCTTTATCAAATTACTTGGGATTAGATCTCTATCTCAAAAGAAATTTGGGCATAAAGCTGGGCTTTGCCTTTAGACACGCATTTTTGTATTCAATTGACAGCAATGACCCTAGAATTTCTTATGAACCGCTACCTGAAACCGATGTCAGATATCAAATGCTTTATCACGGGGAGATTTTCGGTCATGTCAAAAAAATGTGGACACTTGCTTTGGGTTTTTTAACAGAAAATCAGCAACTCTCGGCAGCTTCGACTTATGAGGCGCCTTTTTTTAATCGCCATACTGCGATATTTTTCGATATCCGTCTCGATATTGCTGAGACGGTTAATCGGCTTTCTTCTAAGCGGAGAAAAAAATGATTTTGAAAAATAATTATACGAATACTCTGATGTTTACGGCATCATCTTTAGTTTTTGCGATTGCAGCACTGTGCATATCGTCCTGCGCAGATGAAAGAGACTCAGTCGATCGTGTGCAGCCCTATGCGTTGGACAAGTCTTTTTTTATCGGCGAAAATTTTTCCGATACCCGAGATGATCCTGAGTTTTACGCTAGAAATCACGTTGTGGATGTCGGCTACGGAGCTGACGGGGCCGCAACATCGGCGCTTTTTACTTCTACCTACACAGAAGCGGCCGCTAGGATAAAATGGCAGATAACAGAAAACTATCTCATCGCACGGTTGGCATATGAGCGTATCAGCGGCTCCGACGGTAAGGGAGAGCCGAAAATAGATTTGCGAGGCAATGCCGTAGGAAGCGCAACCAATGACGGTATTGCTATAGCAATGTTTTCTATTGATTCCCATTTTGATATTGTCAACGAATACAATCCGACTACCGGTGAAAAACTTAATGTTGTTGTAGAGAACGATAAGGATCGACCTTGGTATGAGCGACGCTATATGCGCGTGGATTGGTCAAAGAACCTTCATACCGACAGTTATGATTTTGATACCTTGTCGGCAATGGGCATTTACGGAGGTGTTGAGTATGAACCGATTTCTTTTTATGTAGAAGATCCTAACGACGAGCAGTCTCCTCATTTTGAAACGGATAAGGGGTATTTTGATATTACCACCAAGGTTTTTGCAAAACCTCTTGAAATTGATCTGAGTAAATTCGGTTGGGGAATGAAATCTATTCCGGCATGCTATCTTCCTCAAGAGTTTTTTGGAGGCTCAGCTCCGAGCGGAAGCTGTAATCCGGTTGAAATAACACTCAGGCATTCTTTTTCGAAAATACAAAAAAACAAAGAAGGCTTTGAGCTTTCTGACTATGAACCGATAGATTACGACGGAAAAAGATTTGAGATGTTCGGCGGATTCTATACAGAAAAATACGGTTATGCACGTAATTTCGGCATGACTGACGCTCAGTGGCACCGGATGCTTAATCGATACAACATTTGGGAACAAAGTCATTATTGGAGAAACCCCAAGGAAATGACGGATCCGATCTATTGTTCATCAAATATAGATGCAAATAATAACGGAACAGCAGATGAGTGTGAGCATGTAACGGATTTGTCCGGATTTGCCGGCTCTCAATGCAGCATGTTTAAGGGAATATGTACTCTTCCGTATAGGTCTAGAACCGCTAAGCCGATTGCTTTTTACTATACAGACACGGGAAATCCCGATTACTTTGAACCGAGCGAGCTTGCCGTTCATCAATGGGATGTTGCTCTTCGGTCTGCTGTTCAAACCGCTCGATATGTGGAATGCATTAGAACTGTTGAGTTAGACACAAAGCTGCCGACCGATTGGAATAGCTGGATTCCGGACGCTGATTCCAATCTGACGCCGATTCAACAGATTGAAAAGCTAAAAGAAGAATATTCGGCTGACCGACGAGGCCCGGATGAGATTTGCAAGCGTAAGTATCCTGTCTGGACCGGACAAATGGACGATCAAATCGACGCTGCTGAGTTGGCTTTGGATATAGATGATTGCCGCAACGGTCGTGCTTACCAAAGCGAGACCGATTGCATGGACCTTCTCAATCGTTTGGCTGATATGCGAGGCATTGCCCCTGATTTGGAAAAACATAAGAACGGAGTAAGGGAAATTGCTCGCATGGAAGAAATGCTGGTGTTGTGTCACAGCCCGGTACTGCATTCTGATCCTGACATTTGCGGAAAAGATCGTCTGGCAAAAGGAGCTGATGTAAATCTATGTACTCTCGCGAAAAATCTTTTACCCGGCGAAAATCTCCCGTCCGAAATAAAAGGCGTAATAGAACAAAACGACTACCTAAGCAGCTTGGATGATTTTATAGCAGATTGTGACAAAGCTCTGAGGGTAAGACACGGAGATTTGCGTTATCACGTAATCAATGTAGTAGATAAACCCCAGAAGCTGTCTCCATGGGGAATAATGATGACCTCAACCGATCCTGTAACCGGAGAAAATATTGCCACCAACTGTAATGTTTGGAGTCATATTACAGATCTTTTATCACAAAAGGTTGTCGACCAAATGCGACTGATAAAAGGAGAATTGACTTTTGAAGATATTACGGAAGCTTCCAATGTAGCGGACTGGGTTGAAGCAGCTGAAGCCGCGTCGAGAGACGGGGTTCTGGGAACTATTGATAGGAAGGAATTGTCCTCGCGCATTTCAAATTTTGTTACAAATCAAACGGACCCGGATTTTTTGGATAAATTGAAAGAAAACAATCATGCTCGCTCAAGTCTCAGCAGTACAGCAATTGATGCGGCAAAGGCGGCACAAAAAGAAATGCTCAGCACCAGAGCTGATTCTTCTATAGTCAGCTCCGGTTCGGCTGTAATAGAAGCCCGTCGAAAAGCAGCACAAAATACAACTTTTGAAGCATCTTTAATGACCGATGCTGTTTTGCAAAAGCACGGTGCAACCGGTCTTGCCGGTTCGGAGTTTGCCGCTGAAATTGCTTCTCCCCTG
>CAYWLQ010000119.1:12505-18053 GCA_964458775.1 uncultured Myxococcales bacterium
AGGCGGAAACCCTGCGTTTCACCGAGATATGAAGCGAATGATGGAAAACTCTCTTCATAAAAAAGGAATGTGTATTTTGGATGCAGAAAAAGCAGAGGATACTCCGACAGCGCTGGCCCCTCTTGCGGATCGAATCGAAGAAAAATTCGGCGCGTTCAATAGAGATGATCCCGTGGAGCTTCAACTTGAGCGGGCTGCAAAAGTGCATCGATATTTGGCGCAAAAAATCCATTTCGGCGTTATTGCTCATGAGATAGGTCACAGCATCGCTCACCGCCACAATTTTGTAGGATCTTCTGATGCCTGGTCTTATTGGCCGCAGTATTGGCAGCTGCGAACCAAAGACGGGTCTGTTTCCGCCCAATGTACGGGTAAGGAGACGGACGGTGAAAACTGTGTAGGACCTCGTTATGTTGATCCGGTTACCGATGAAGAAAGAGATAATTTCATTCATATGTTCAGCTCATCATCGGTTATGGATTATCCGGGGGAGATTACCCATGATTTTTTGCCTCCGGGTATTTTCGATTTTGCAGCGACCCGCATGTTCTATGGCGATGTCGTATCGGTTATTGATGAACCTTTGTTTTATCAACCCACATCTCAAGACAAATCGGACGGTCCCAAAATGTTGTACTCAAAGCCGTTGGGTGCTGCCGAAAAGATAGATGCAAGATTCGGAGGTTTAATAGGCATTCAATACGGAGACCATTACTCTCAGATTCAAAACATGTACGGAATGCTCAAGCCTGATACATGCAGAGCAATCAATGCTCCCAAGGCTTTTAGACCGGGCCGTTATAATGCTGAAGAAGCAGGCGAATGGCATCCTTTGTTGGACGGCCGCATTGTTGCTCCGGACGGCACTAACTATACCAAATGTCGTCAGCCTCAAGTAGATTATGTATCGTGGTCGATGCTGTCAGTCCCTAGATATCCTGTTTCTATGTATGATGCAGAAGCGGGAAGTCTTAAGGATTCTAGATTATGGGATTATAAGGACAGAGTTTTAGCTCCTTATAGTTTTGCTACAGATTCCTGGGCCGACCTAGGCAATGTTTCGGTGTATAGGCATGACAGCGGAGCGGATCTCTACGAAATATTTAACTATCTGATTACCGAAAAAGAGATGTCCTATATCTTTGACAAATTTAGAAGAGGCAGATCGGATTTTAGCATAAAATCAGCCGCTAACCGATCTATGTATCGCTATGATGAAAAAATAAAAGAAGGCGCGAAAAGTCTGGCTTTCTATAAAAACTTTATTTCTCAATACTCCGCTGCTGTGGGCGCGGCCCCTGATAAGCTATTAGTTGATATTTTGACCTACTGGTGGAGCGGTCATATTGAATCAAATATTTTGGCTGTAACCTATGCGTTTGACTTTTTTGCAAGACAACTGGCACGCCCTCAACCCGGTGCTCACGGTTATGCAAGACTTGATGATGACTATGTGTTGCGGTCTACCTCAGATCCCGGTTGGTTCAGTATACCGAGAACCTATGTTTCAATTCCGAACGGACCTTCTTCTTATTGGGGAGCAATGAATCCCGGCGGGGAGTTGTTGGAGAATCAGCTTGCAAGTGACATGGGTGAATTTGATCGAGATTATACACTTAATTGCGGTTCATATTATGACAAAGCTAACGCATCAATGCTGCTAACGGAATCGGTGGATAATTTCATAAGCTCCAGCAGGACAGATTTTCACGACCCAAGATTTCGATCCTCTTCTTTAGCTGATCTATTTCCTGACGGCTATCGCCGATTGATAGGCAATGCCTTAACAAACGATGAGTTTCTAAAAGGACCGAGATTGTCTGTAGATTCATCCTTGGTACCTCTTGTAGATTCAGAAGGCTATCCGGCGCAGGGAATCGGTTGGACTTCTTGGTGGCCGAATACTCCGACCCATTGTTTCCCGGCTGACGGCAGAAACGCCTGCGGTGATTTTCTTTCGGATGAATATACAGGCAATATTCCTCAGTATACTGTTCCGGTCGATTCCCAAATAGGATGGGAGCAACAGAAGTTTATAATTGCATGGACGCTATTGTATTTGCCCGAAAACCAAAAGCAGGATTGGCTCAATCAACTTCGCATTTATGAGCAGGGACGAGATGCTGAGCCCGAGTTTACAAATCGAATTGAGCTTCATCATCCGAGTGCGCCTATATACATTGCGAGAACCTACGGGAAAGAAAATCTTTTCGGCCGAACTGTTCAAAAGGGAATTGCCGCAAGAGTTTTGGAATATGCCAACAGTCTTTTAGTAAAAGCCTACGAAACAACAGAAGTTGACATTGACCTCGACGGCGTTGTCGATTGGTACGAACCTGTGTTGCAAAGCGACGGAAGACCGATAGTGTTGTTTGATCGAAGATATGACGCCGAATATGCCGATGATCCGAGTCAATGCAACGCTGATAATAACAGCGGATGTACCTGTGAAGAAAATCGTGCATGTACGTTGTTAAAAGACTATCTTTCGGTTCCTTCCTATCTCAGACAAGCAATGGACGCCTATGCAATGTTAGGACCGTCTTCTGTGGGCATATGGAACTGACTTAAACCCGGGCCGGAATTGGCGGGGTGGTGATCGACCGGTCGGGCGCTTGGTAAAAAGAGATTTCGATAACTTGTTAAGAGAACCTCTGTTAATAAATTCAATTAGAAACAGAATCGCGGAGCGTTTTGATTTCTTCTTCTTTAAGACCGGTAATCTCGGATATTCGTGCAATAGGCATACCTTCAAGAATCAGTTTGCGTGCCACACGATGTAAGCCTTCAATTATGCCTTCTGTTTTACCTTCAATTTTACCTTCAATCTTACCTTCGGCTTTCCATTCCTCAATCCATCTTTCTACGTTTTTCGACAGCATATCGGTAACCTCTCCAGTTTCTTTTGCCTCCTTCATGAGTGTTAATCGTAAAAAGCCGAAAATAGTTTCCAGTAAAATAGAGCTCTTTAGGATTTTGTTTTGTGGGATCAGAATACCGCTCACCGCTCACCTGAATAAGGGATTGTTGATTGACATTAAAACAGATAGTGTGTATTAATACACATTGTGGATAGTCGAAGAATTATAAAGATGCTTGAGGATGACGGTTGGTATTTGGTAGCCAAAGTTGGGTCGCATTCTCAGTTTCGACATCCATCGAAGAAAGGGAGGGTAACGGTGCCGCATCCTAAAAAGGATATTCCTATCGGTACACTGAAGAGTATTGAACGCCAATCCGGCATTCGGTTTATTTGAGGTGAAAAATGACAAATTATATTGCAATTGTTCATAAGGATCCTAACAGTGATTTCGGGGTATCGTTTCCTGACTTTCCCGGTTGTATTACAGCAGGTGCTACCATTGACGAAGCCAAAGATTCGGCTCGCGAGGCGCTTGCACTCCATATTCAGGGGATGCTTGCCGATGGTGACTCGCTGCCACATCCCATGAAGTTGGAAACCATCATGGATGATCCCAATTTCACAGATGCCGCAGCTTATTTGGTCGTCGACGTTCCGGATGTAAAACCGCGTATTGTTCGTGTCAATATCACGCTTCCGGAGAGTACGTTGAAGCTGATTGACACTGCGGCAAAAAAACGAGGGATGACTCGTTCGTCTTTTTTAGTTCATGCTGCGCAAAACGCCGTTGAAGCGCCCTTGACGGATCGCTAAGCACAGGAACAGAGACGTAAGTATTGTGACGGTCTTACGCGCATTGAATATTGAAGATTGAAGATAGGCTTCAGCTTGACGCCAAAGGATCCAGGATAGGCGATTACAAGAGCTGCGGAACGATCAGCGTCGGGGGTTTGGTGATCAACAGTTGATACTATTTTAAACGAAACATTAAGTTGTTTGTAATTTTACAGTCGCTAGATTATTATAAGAGGTCATAATATCTTTGAAATTTGTAAAATTTGTATTTCAAAAAATAGTCCGTTTAAGGAGGAAAGAATGTCAGCCCATATCAAGTTAACCGTGCGATATTTTATGCTTTTGTGCGCGGTCAATGCACTGCTTTCCTGTACTAATGTTATAGAACAAGAAGGAACGACAGATACAGCAGATAGTGCTTCGGAAAGCGACGCAGACACCGATACAGACGCTGATACCGATACGGACACAGATACTGATACCGATATTGACATGGATACCGACACAGATACTGATACGGATACCGACACCGATGCTGATACCGACACCGATGGTGATACCGACACCGATGCTGATACCGACACCGATGGTGATATCGACACCGATGCTGATACCGACACCGATGCTGATACCGACACCGATGCTGATACCGACACCGATACTGATACTGATACCAATATTGATACGGATACAGATATCGACGAATGCACCGGTTTGCCTGATTTTACACTGTGCTCGTTGGTGACCGATCCGGATCGCTCATATGACATCTGCGTAAACGAGGTCTGCGTATCTCCGGGTTGCGGAGATGTCACGTGCAACGTTCCGGGACCGCACTTTCCGATGCCGGATACCGGCCGGCGTACATGCTCCGACCATGAAGCAAGTATTCCCTGTCCAGCGCCCGGTGAGGCCTACTACGGCCAGGACGCTCAGTACGGATGGGACATAAACCACGATGAGTCGATGCGGTTTACAAGAGACACGGTTACCGTTCCGGATGAACCGACGGTTACAGACAACGTATCCGGTCTAATCTGGCAAGGATGCGCTGCCGGGTTATCGGGGAATGATTGCACTGCAGGAGAAGCAGTGCTTCAAACCTGGCAAGACGCCTTGGCCTACTGCGACAGTCTCTCCTGGGGCGGTTACGACGATTGGCACCTGCCCGATGAATATGAACTGGTTTCTATTGTGGACTATTCGCACACTGAACCGTCTATTGATATCGTTGCATTTCCGGCCGCACCGGGATACGTCTTTTGGTCGTCGTCGTCCTACGCCAATAATGAGAACCTCGCGTGGTACGTGTATTTCAATGATGGCTATGTGAACTACTACTACAAGACGTATACTTTTCATGTGCGATGTGTGCGTGGCGGACCGATGGAACATCGACGCTTTGACGCTTTGATGCTTTCGGAAGATCGCATAGTCGCAGACAGTCTTACCAATCTCCAATGGCAGGGGTGTGCGGCCGGGTTGTCCGGGAATGATTGCACTGTGGGAGAAGCAGTGAACCAAACCTGGTCGGAGGCCTTGGCATACTGTGAGAATCTCTCCTGGGGCGGTTACGATGACTGGCGCGTGCCTAGCATTAATGAACTGCAAACCATTATCGACCGCCGTATGTATAATCCGACCATTGATATCACTGTGTTTCCAGCTACGGCGAGCTACGCCTTTTGGTCGTCGTCGTCCAACGCCAATTTTGAAAGCTACGCGTGGTACGTGCTTTTCAATAATGGCGATGTGTACGACTACTACAAGACGGATACAAATCATGTGCGATGTGTGCGTGGCGGACCGTGATTGGTGCTTTGATAGGACCGCAAACTTTGCCCGCCGTCGCGCTGCGCGCTATGGCGAGGTTTTAGATCGTCGAAGTCG
>CAYWLQ010000120.1:0-18011 GCA_964458775.1 uncultured Myxococcales bacterium
GCCTATCTCCCTATAATTACAAGCTATTTGCGTCTTTTTTATTGGGGAACTTTAGTTTAGTTGAGATTAACGCTACTTCAAACCAAAATCTCCGTACAAAGTTTTCCGGCTTCAGTAAAGCAGTTATAGACAACTGTAAAATGCGTTGGGATTACTTTGCCGTTAAAAAGATGGTGTTGATAGGATTGGAGAGATTATCAATTTGAGAAATATTAATTCGATCCATTGCGATTGAATAAACATAGTCATCCATGAAAATACTTCGTTTTACTTGGGAGTTACCTTGTGTCCACCAGTTGGAACAGGCGTAGTTATAAGTATTATCGTCTTCGGGGACGGCGTGGGGAACACCTCCCAAATAGGAAAAACCGTTTTCAACTGTTACGTTATAGACCATAAGCCCGCTGAAGGTCATAAGATCTCTATATGAGTACTGTTCGCTCTCCTCGCATATCATCATGGGAATTGCCAGACGATTTTGAGTTTTAAAATAATTAAAAGCCAAATGATTTGTGGCAGCATCTGATGTTGATCCTCTTGTGCCGATAATTTCTTTGTGCAGAAGAGTCGGGTTTGATAAATCAGATACATCAAGTATCTGAAGCTGAATTCCTTGAAAAAGTGCATAGGACTCGTAATCTTCTGCATCAAAACCTATTGAGAGGATATGATTTTCATCCATAATGTGCATGTAGGTTGAATATCCGGGTATTTTAAGTTCTCCCTTGATAACAGGATTTTGGGGATCTGACAGATCAAAAACAAATAATGGGTCGATGTATTTGAACGTAACCATATAACCGGTATCTCCGTTGAATCGCACAGAACGTATATCCTCAGTTGGCGCTATATTATCGATCTGTCCTGTCATAACCAAGCTCCCTTCCTGTTCGACAAAGATCGATAGTGTATTATTTGAATACGGCACACTTCCTGTAGTAGTAGCAATTCGCAAATGTTCTGTATGTTCATCCATAGAAAATTGATTTAAGATCCGCCCCTTAGTAACACCGCTCGCAGCATAAACTGCTTCCGCAGTTTCGGGAACCAGGTTAAATTTATGAACGGTTGTAGCTTCACTGATTTTATCTTCATAATCATAAAACCAGCCGGACATTCTCTCGGCATAATGCCTAACGCCTATATAAAGAGTATCTTTGTCCGCATAAACCGCTCCGGGTTTAGAAAGAACAGTGGCGGTTTTGTAATCATCCACTTTTTCTATATCGAAACCGGCTACCACGATCAGGTTTTTACCGTCTCCTGTTCTAGCAAGATTAAAGTTTTCACAATCTTCTAAGATACTTATGCTTTCACGGGTACTGCCGTCCTCTAAATACACTGTATCTCGCATTGAAGGTAACATTTCTCTAAAATCTTGCTTGTTAATAATTTCAATATTGGCAAGACGAAGCTCTTCAAAAAGTGCTGCGATTTCTGCTTCAGTCTGAGAAATAGGATTGCAATCCCAAGCCCATTTCAGTTCTTCCGGAACAAAAGAAAGCCCGTAAACATATGTCATAAGTTCCGGAAATACTACTACTGTATAAGCTGCATTATCGATTCGTCTGGCATTCAGATATGATCCGTTCATAACTGTTTCTCGAATTAATTTGGGAGATAATTTGTCTTTTATGTCATATACAGAAATCTTTAATATTTGTCCGTCACCGACAAAGTCACAATCGTACCCGTAAGTACATTCCGAAGGATAGTAATTGCGGTAGTAGAAATTCATATCTGTTGTTGGAATAGGACCTAACGCAGAATAGATTACTGCCTTATCTTTATATACAAAAAGTTTTTTCGGTTCTCCCTCTATCGGTGTAATCGAAAGTTTATTTGCTTCGACCGCAGGCCATGCGTCAATAATTTGTAATGATCCGTTTGCAAGAATATAGATATAAGAGCCGTCGTTTTTATAAAAATCAGCTTCATCTACACCGGCAACCTGATTGTTCGTAGTTGAATACTCATCAGCGCCTTCTTTGTCACCGTCAGCATCTGCATCAGCATCAGTATCTGAATCAGCATCTGCATCAGTATCTGAATCAGTATCTCCATCTGAATAGTCACAACCGTTTTGTTTAATATCTATAATTCTCAGTTTCTGGTACTCAATGTCTTTTTCCATTATAGCTATTACTTCCTGTTTCAAGGTATCCCAAACAGCCTCACATCCATTCACATGATCCAATCGACATAATGACAGAGAAGGAAGTATGTCAGTGTCAGTGTCTGTGTCGGTATCGGTGTCGGTGTCGGTGTCAACATCTCCTTCTCCTGTATTGTTATCTGATGAATCGCTATCAGAATAACCCGTGCTATTTGAATCTGTTTGAGCAAGATCAACAGTTTCAGTGCACGCTGAAAATAGAAGAATTGAAGCGACAATTAGTCTTAATTTGACTGATTTTTTTATTTTTTTCATTTTAACCTCTCAAATGCAAATTGTTTTCCGCAAAAAACACAGCAATATTTGTGCCATTTCAATGCACACAGAAAAACTCTTTAAATCCTCTGCTTTAGCGATAATCATAATGTTTTTTTTGTGCCATCATGTGCCGGCAATATGCAAATTTTCGCAAGTTGAACTATTATTCAAAGGGAAGGTTTGTTATTTGTAACAACACACATCAAAGAACCTTTTGACAGTGTAACATCTATCTCAGTTCCTGTGGGAGCATCAGCGGCATCTCGAACTATCATATTATCAGTTACGCGCCGAACAACCGAGTATCCTCTGGAAAGCGATGCCAAAGGACTTAAGGCTTCCAGTTTTGCAACCTTTTCCGCAAAGTCAGATTTGGCTTTGGACATGATACGCAAATGAACTGTGTTTAGAGGTTCTTGCCTTCTTAGTATTTGGTTTTTTGCCTGCAACAGAGCCGGTTTCGGCCATTGAAGCAGTATAGAGCTTGTATTGTTAAGAGATGATAAAGCATTTGCAAGCATCATTGTCGGTATTCTTAAGAGAGACTCTCTGGCCTGTGCTATTCTCTCAGCACTCCAACGAAGCCTTACTCTAGGATCTTCGGCTCGAACACGCCCCCTCATTTCTGACAGGCTATGCTCCAAATCAGAAAGCTGCCTTTGAATAGCAAAAACAAGAGCGTCTTGACCTTGCGCTATTCTTTCTGCCTGAGTTCGACCGTCCGGTACAACAAGTTCAGCAGCCTCAGAAGGAGTTGCTGCCCGACAATCTGCCGCGAGATCAGTAAGGGTTATATCAATTTCATGTCCCACTGCGCTAACAATAGGTTTTTTACACGCAGCAACTGCTCTTACAACTATTTCTGTATTAAAGGCATCAAGATCCTCTGCTGAACCGCCTCCCCTTCCGATAATTATTACATCCACATCATCAACAGACTCCAATAAAGACAGCGCAGTCGCTATCTCGCCGGGAGCATCAAGGCCTTGAACCTGAGTATGAGATATAAGAATATTTACCGGAAATCTTCTTCTTACCACCTTAATAATATCTCTTATTGCCGCTCCTGTTTTTGAGGTTACAACACCGACAGTAAACGGAAAAGTTGGCAAAGGCTTTTTATTTTTTGCGTCAAATAGTCCTTCCGCAAAAAGCTTTTGTTTAAGCTGCTCAAGCTGCTGTGCTTTTATTCCTTCACCGACATCAGCTACACTATCGACTACCATCTGAAAGGTTCCGCGAACATCATACAGAGTTAGTCTTCCCAAACATCTCACTTTAGCTCCGTTTAAAATGCGTTTGCCGTATCGTTGAGCCTGCGCTTTCCACATTACTGCCGGCAATTGACCGGATCCCTGAGCATCCAATAGCGTAAAATAGAGATGACCCGAAGGAGGCCGTTTTACATCACCGATTTCCGCCTCAACTGCGATTTTGCTCCATCGTCTCTCCAAGAAACTGCGAACATCTGCATTAATTTCTGCAACGCTGTAGACTTTTTTGTCTTCATCAATGCCGAAGAAAAATCTTTCTGTCATGAAAACACCGTGTATGCTCCTTGAACCGTTACCGATAGAATCGCTCCGCATGGTACTATCTTAATTACTTTGACACCTTTTAAAAATCCCGGATCTTCCACCAGACTCCGGCACGGACAAACCAAATAGATTCTTTCTTTGTCATTTTTGATAGCCGGCTCTACAAAGACTGCAAACCTTCGTTTTCTTACATCTTCAATTACGGCGTACAATTTGTTTTGAGCCTCTTCCTGATTATCCGAAAGAGTTACTGCTCCAAAATCAAAAAACTGTTCATCTTCAGCAACTTTTACCCTAAAACGAACTGATGAAATACTCGATTCTCTTTGCATAATAGAATAAAAACGCGGAATTTCAGCACACAGAGCTTCGGGTTCTAAAAATGATAGTACAGCGACATGAGACCGCTGCAGAAAAAAATCCGGCTTAAAAAGCATATTTTCCGGAATTATGCTAGAAGAACCCAGAGATGCATACGATATTATTGGAGCAGTATTTCCCAAAAGGTATTCTGTCTCATTAAAACTTATCGAAATAGTTTCTATAGGAAAGTCGAGTATTGATACTTCCGCTTCTATGCCTAAGTCTAATGCCGTTTTAGTTACACCATTCTTCACCAAAGAACCCAAACCGATTACCGGAGTATTAAAAGAAACCTGCAAAAAGGAAGGTCTGTTCTCGATGGCTGCCAATATTGATACGATTTTGTTTGCAAAATAAACATCGTTGCCGCAACCGCTGCGGTTAATAAGAACTGCCGTAGATAATTTGTCAAAATCCGTATTTGTTATTAGTTGTTCAACAGCTTCAAGAAACAATTTTTGAAAAACTGTTTGTTCCGTTGAATCATGGGAAAGAAAAGGCCGTATTGCCCTATTTTGTTTTGCTCTTTCAGAAGATAACGCATTTTGAGGAAGCGCTGAAAAACGGCTATGAACTTGAAGCAGACGAGTTAAATAAGCTTCCTGGTCCATAGAACCACATCCAAAGGACCGCCCGGCATCAATAGTTGGCGGTTCATTCGACCTGAATTGCGAAAGCTTGACGATGCGAACACTTCATTTGACTTGGTATCATCAACGGGAACAGTGGCAAATATTGAGACAGCCCCCATAACAAACATTTGCTCTATGGCTTGTTGCAAACCGGCCTTAGCCAAATTCTGATCCGATTTAGATTCTATAGGAAGACAAAAATGGACTTTCGCATTACCGAAGCAATCCTGATATTCAGTGCTGAGAACATTACACTGTTTGGTTCTTCGGTTTTCGATCAAAAAATGAAAATATTCCACTTCGCGGCTGAACTGAGGGAAAACCAAACCGTCAATTTTTATTTCTTCATCAATAGAAGGAACTGGATCTTTTACTGTTTTAACAGCCGCTTTTTTTCCCGCATTTGATTTAGAGGGTTTTGAATCACGTCTGATTGATTCACTGGAAATGACCTGCGCAGCTTCAATGTCAGATATTGGATCAACCTTTATATTGCTGTCCTTTGAATCAGACAGTTTCTTGCTGCTCATTTTAATGTCATTCAAAGCGTTCTTTTCAGAAAGGTCATCTACAATTGACATTTTTTGGTCGAAATCAGTGTCATATATTCGACTCATAATATATGCATCAGAACGTTTGTAATATCCGGGAATGGCACCTTCTCTATGATAACCGACTCGCTGCCATCCGGTCATGTCATCTCGTTCTATAAGCGTAAATATTTTTCGCATTCCTTCTTTTGCCAGAATGCTTTCAAGATAGGCATGTTTGCTTTGAAAATTCCCTCCTCGAAAATCTACAACTCTAAGTGTCCTATTTGTTAAATCAAATAATAGACTGCAAAAAATATCTTCGTTACGGACAATTTTTTCAACAAGCGGTCGATGTCCGACATATGGTTCATTTGACATTCAATAAGCCTCCGTGGGGCATAAAAAAAACCGGCCGAGTTTACCACCAAATGTATTCGTCTACAAATTAAAGAATAAAAAATATTAATGTCATGCCAATTTTATTTTTACCAAATTATTTCACACAAACAAGTCACTGATTTTTTTTCCAAATCACTTTCGTCGATTCAATTTGAGAATAGATTACTTTTTGTCAACCATTATAAAAACAATATTTTTAGTTTATCTATTATTTCTGTTGTAAATTTTTGAACCAAATAGAATACACAAAACAACTTTTATATTATAATGGATTTAGTTAGGAGAGAAAAAATTAAGAAAAATATTCAATAGCCGTTAAACAAAACGGCCTGGTTCTTAGTCAATACTGTATTGGCGGTTTGTATTTTTGGTTGATGGAAATTGGTAGTTTCGTTTTTAGGAGGTAGTTCTTGTGCCGGATCTTGCGGGAACGGTTTTAGATGGCAAATATGAGCTGATTCGCTTGCTGGGAGAAGGCGGGATGGGGGCGGTCTATGAAGCGAGGCATCGTTTAATAGGCAGAAGGTTAGCCGTTAAATTCCTCCATCCGCATTATGTTACAAGTGAAGAGGTCGTTACTCGTTTTCAACGAGAAGCTCAAGCTGCAGCTGCCATCGGCCACGAACATATTATCGATGTAACCGATATGGGGCAAACACCTGAAGGTGCCCCATATTTGGTTATGGAGTATTTGGACGGTCTTGATGTGAGAGATCTGTTAGCACAGGCAGGATCTTTATCCATAGAACAGGCTTCTCATATTATGGTACAGGCATTATCTGCTCTTCAATCGGCACATGATGCAGGAATAATTCATCGTGATCTCAAACCTGAGAACATATATCTAATCGAAAAGCCTGACCGCAAAGACTACGTCAAGCTTCTTGATTTTGGTATTTCAAAGTTTAAAGCCTTTGAAACTGACGGAATGAAGGGGCTGACACAGACGGGAACCGTACTCGGAACTCCTTATTATATGTCTCCTGAGCAAGCCCGAGGCGATCAAAACATTGGAACGCGATCTGATATCTATGCAATGGGTGTTATTCTGTTTCAAATGCTTACAGGTAAGCTTCCTTTTGATGCTCCAAATTATAACGCTTTGTTGATTAAGATTCTTACTGAAGATCCGCCCGACCCTCTAACGATTAGGCCCGAGCTTCCTCTGGACATTGTCGAAACTATCAAAATTGCTATGTCCCGAGAGGCAAATGACAGATTTGCAGATTGTGTAGAGTTTAAAAATAGGCTCATACATTATGTTCCAAACTCCAATGCAGAATACAAGACAGGAATCAGCTCGGCCTCTCGCTCAGCAATTAGAGTAGCAATGTCCGCTACCTCAACCCCCCTGGATATGTCCAGAAGCGGCGGAATCGAGCCCCAAAAAAGTAGGATGCCTTTGGTTATCGGAGTTTCTATAGTAACCCTACTGCTGGGTATGGCAGTTTTGTATTTGTTAATATTTCCGCCTTCAGGCTCAACAAAATCCGACACGGTTGTAGCGTCTGCCGACAACCAAAAACCTTTGCCTTCAAATACATTACCTCAATTCCAGTCACAACAGCCTTCGGTCAATACATCTGATTCAACTCCTGCTTCTACTCAAACGGACCAAGCATCTGCTGAACAAGAATCAAAGGTTGTCGCTGTTGAAAACAAACCTGAAATGATAGAAATAAAGATAAACGCCGAACCCTCCAACTCGCGCATTACACTAGACGGCGTACTTCTGATAGGCAATCCGCACAAATTAACCGTTGCAAAAGATGAGGAAGTTCATAAAGTCGAAATCTTTGCAAACGGCTTTGAACCCGTATCCGCTGAAGTTCAATTTAGTCAAAATCAAGAATTTTCATATACACTATCCAAAATCGAAAAAGTAAAGACTAGTAGAAAACGCAATTCAAAAAAACCGCCGAATGATAATGTGAAGAACGATGTACTCACTGATGCGACCAAAACATCCAAGAAGGGCGGAACCTCCGCAACCAACCGTAGACGGATCGATGATGACGATCCATGGAAATAGTTACAAAAAAATGAGTCTGAGATTTGTAGTACTTAAAATCAACCTGTAACATCTTCATTTTTGAAGAAGTTATCTTGTGATTTTTGCCGTCTTATTTATTATAAGCAATAGAAGAAATGTAAGATTGGTGGGAATGAATCAGGATAAAAAAACGAAGCTGGGGAAAATACTGCTTAAACAACACTTGGTGAATCAAGACGAACTCACCAACTTGTTACAGGAACAGAAAAAAGATAACCAGAGACTGGCTTCTAAAGCACTGGAAAAAGGAATCGTTGACGAAATCAATCTTCTCAAAGCATTGAGTTCTCAATACGGAATTCCTGCTACCAATATGGATGAGGTAGAAATCAACCTTGCCAACCTGGAAATGGTTCCCAAAGATATAGCGCTTAAACATATAATTCTTCCGATCGCTGTAACCAAAGATGCCATTAATTTGGCAATGGCCAACCCGGATGATCGTAGAGTTATAGACGAAATTGAGTTTGTATCCGGTAAAAGGGTATTTCCTCATGTGGCGCTCCACTCACAACTGCTCTCAGTAATCGAGCAATGCTATTCATCCAGAGAATCCGGGCTTACAATATTTCAAGGAAAAAAATTTGCCCAATCAAGCGAAGTCAGACGACTTCCTCTTTCCGAAGAACCGCGAACTTCGGGCACGATAATTGCTGATACTAACCAAGAAGATTTTGAACTCATAATTGAAGTAGATGTTCCCGAAGAAGAAGAGGTAAAAAAAGCGCTTAGCGTAGTACCTCCGCCGCCTCCGATGAACAAAAACAAACAACAAACAAATACACCGGCATCATCGAAGAAAATTCTTGTTGTAGATGATGAAGATGACATACGGCTGTTGGTTACGCGAATACTGACAGACAAGGGTTATTCAGTAATAACCGCAGCACGAGGACTTGAAGCTATTCAGAAGGTACAATCTGACATACCGGATATGATAATTTTAGATGCTATGCTGCCGGAAATCCATGGATTTGACATTTGTAAAAGAATCAAAAACTCAAGTAAATACGGTCATATTCCAGTTCTAATGATTTCCGCAATTTATCGCGGTTGGCGATATGCAAGGGATCTAAAAAATTCCTACGGAGTTGATGAGTTTATTGAAAAGCCATTCAAAATAAACGATTTGACGGACAAAGTATCAAGATTGTTGGAAGCAGCAAATTCCTTGAAACAAGAATCCGATCCTGACCTTTCATCTGAATCCGAAAAAATTCTAAATCAATGCTTGGACGCATACCGGGAAGGGCGAATTGACGAAGCTATTGAAATGCTGAAAAAGGGTATCGACATCGATCCTTTGGCAGATAAACTGCATTATCATTTGGCTTTGCTCTTGGGAAAAAAGAATTTACATTATCAGGCCATTAGATCGCTGGAAAACGCATTGGAATTGTCACCGGATTTCTTCCCTGCGCTTAAGAATCTGGCTGTTTTATATCAAAAGTCAGGCTTTAAATTTAAAGCTATTGAAACCTGGGAAAAGGCTCTTAGCTATTGTACAGATGAAGAAATGAAAGATAAGATAAAAACCCATTTAATGAAACTTTTGTAAACGGCAACAGTGTCATGATATCGGTTCAAGATTTATTTATGTTATCAAAAGAAGGCTTAATTCTAATAGCTGTAGCGATTATTCCCGTTGCAGCGGCAGTGGTCTTAGCATCAGTTTTGTCATCTGCAATTCAATACTTTACAAAAGTCTCAGAACCCATTCTCTCAGCTGTTCCCAGAATAGCAGCAGGAACAGCCGCATTGTTTTTAACAGCCCCATGGATAGCATCAAAAGCAGCAGGGTTTGCAAATAGAGTTTGGTCACTCATTCAGGCGATAAATTAACCGGTACAGTGATGGAAGAATTAATTGTTTCTCAAGCAGTAAACATTACGTTACTGTTTTGCAGAACCGCTCCCGCCTTAAAAATGATGCCGTTTTGGGGGGAAACACAAATACCTACCGCGCTTTGGATGATAATGACGACCGTCCTTGTAATGGTTTTGCTCCCGACTATGGAAAAACCGCCTACTCTAGATAATTTGCATTTTACAGCTCTAGCAATAAAAGAAATCTTTGTAGGAGTGCTAATCGGCTGTCTATGCAGAATAGCATTTTCAACACTGGAGTCCCTAAGTCGACTTGTAAGGCAAGCTGTAAGTGCACATCCCGAAACAGACACTATATTTTCAAATTTATATTTAGGAACAGGAATATGCGCCTTCTTACTGATGAAAGGACATCATCTTTTTATTAAAGGATTTGCGACAACAATTAAATGCATTTCACCGCACAGTTTTTTCAGTCTCTCATCCTCTCCAATAATGCAAACCGAACTTGTCATGCTAATGTCTTCGTCAATAGCAGCAGCGGTAACAGCATCAATACCGATTTTCGCATCTGTGTTAATATCAGACTTGGTTATTTCGCTAATATCAAAACTACTATCAGATACAACAACCTCAGCAATGTCGGCAGTAAGAGCAGTAGCAGCTCAACTGGCAATAATTGCTTGCTTCGTATGGTCGGTAAAAGCATCCATGTCGCTGATAAGCCGAGCAATGGAAAAACTTTTGAACTGTGGGATGACGTAGTGAAAAAGCTTCTGGTGGTATGAATCAAAGGTTGATTTTCTTGGAACTTCTTAGAAATCTCCAAGAAAAAGATCAACAAAGAAAATATCTTCATAGTCTCCATGTAATATCAGCGGGATTTCGTCTTGGTATAGAAGCTATTTTATAACTTGAGTATCCAAATAACATCGGACAAGCAGCTTTACGTCCTTTCGGTATCGATAAATACTCTTCCAATGGTTTGTAATTATCTAAGGCCATTTTTACAAATCCGGCCCAGCATGTGCCGATACCAAAAGCAGGCGCCGCAATATCAATATGTGTCAAAGCAATAATTGCCTCGGTAGGATCGTCAACCGGATCAATCGGAACATGAGCAAAAAGCAAATGCGGAGCATTGTGACAAATTATGTCTGATCCGCTATCCCAAGTTGAAATTATACCGGGTACATAATCTGCTAACGGATGCGAAGTATTCTGAATCGTTCTCATCCAATCAATAGTCATACTTGCAACAAGTTTTACCTCTGACCTCTCATGAATTACAATCCATTTTACCGGTTGGCCGTTACCTCCTGATGCAGCATAACGCGCAACATCAATAATCTTAGCGATTAGTTCTTTGTTAACAGTCTTAGAAGAATAGTGCCGTACCGAACGTCGACTTTTTATATAATATTCCATATTCTTCGGCTCTATCTTACTATCCGAAGAAGTAATATTAATTTTTTCTTCAAGAAGGAATTCTAATGTCAAAGCTTTCTGTGCACAAAAAGACTCACAATGTCCACATTTTATACAGTATCCTGCTTTTTCTTCTGTTATTGTCGGATAACTTGCATCAGTTGTTTTATTTATAATTCCCATTACACAAACTGTTGCACAAGTATTGCACTGAATACATTGTTCTTGGTCAATGATTATTTGAGACATTCTTCCTCCTTTGGTCTGGATTCATCGATAGCATTTTCTCAAATCAAATTGTTTCGAATCAGACTATTCCTCTGTCAGTGCCGTTTTTAGCACTATCGGTAACTCTTGCCGGTTTAAGCTGATGCGCGTTTCGGCGCGCTTTGTAATCGATTTAGCAGGAGTTAACCAAATGAACCATCATTTACAAACCCGAAATTGTCAATAGCTTATAACAGCTGTCAATTCCTGTTTCTCATTCTATCCAACAGCTTATTGAAAAGTTTCATAATACATCAACAGTTTTAAAGCACAATGAATTGCGTCCCCAACTTCAGTGAGTCTGGCACTCGCCAACTTCAGCACTCGCCAACTTCAGTAACAATTGTCTTAAAGCGATTTCATGAATTTTTTGACAATTAGAAGGATAATTTGACGTTAACGGAAAAACTACATGCAAGGTATTGACAGCTCGCATAATTTATTGTTAGAAAAAAAATTAATCGGACATTCTGGGTCCTAAAAAACGGTTTGAAAAAACTTCTGAAGTGCAGTCATGAATATGACTGTCGGGGGAGGGTAAGCAATGCGAAAATTTAGGCAATTAGCATTATTCTTGCAACTCAACTCAACTCAACTCAACTCAACTCAACTCAACTCAACTCAACTCAACTAATTCGTAGAGCCCTTACAAAGCGCGGGTCAAGAAGTCTTTTTCTGTTTTTCACATTAGCTGTCGTAGGTCTGTTTAGCTTTGAAGCACAAGCCCAGGTCTGCAATTTCGGAATTGATTAAGAAAGTCGATAGGTAACAATAGTCAATTATAAGGAGGGGAGTCTATGTAATATATAAAATAAGATATAATAGAAACAATGTATTTTTAGTGAATAGATTAGAAACATCGTTTAAAGAAAAGGAAAAAAGAGGATTGCAAATGAAAACCGAACAAAACAAATTTTATTCTACTATTACAGTGACTTTGGGGCTCTCTATTATGGTTTTAGCAATAGTTCAAGCATGTGATAACTCTGGGGATATGGAAACAAAAGATAATATCGACAATTCGAGTAAAGAGGAGGAGGAAATAAATGTCCTGCCAATTCTTGATAAATTAGAATTAGATAAAGGAATGTCGGTAACGTTTGAAAAAGGTCCAAATGATCTAACGGTTACAGTCATCGAATATCCTGAAGAGGCAAAAGAATATATGGATACCATGTTGTCTGGAAAAAACAGCATTGAGGAAATCTATCAGGCTGTTGCTCCTAACCGTGAGATTACAGATGAAATCACAGAGATTTTGAAAAAAGCCAGAACAGTTGACGTTGACGCGTTGGATAATAACTATGTGCGCGCTCTTCCTTCTACAGACGACCAATTGAATTCAGTTGTCGATGAAATTTCAATTCAAAATAAAGCTGTAAGTCGGGACGTTACTTATTTCAGGAATACACATTGTTATGCTGACAAAATCAATGAATCGGGGGTTCGTGCCGATTGGTTTAGAAATATGCCAAAGTGTGAAACCGAGCGAACCGGCAATTTCCAACAAACTCAATACGGGGTTCGACAAACCCATATGGTCTACCGACCTTATCGCGGAGACTCCTACATTAAATGGTATTGGAATAACAACGGCTCTTGGACTCTTGGGAATAGTTACTATGTTGCTGAGGGTGTATACAAACAAATTCGTGTCGCCGGTACCGGAATCTACGATATCCGATGGATAAACACTGATGCTGCTGATGACGGATTTAATTATACGATTCATAACGCAGTAGGCGACATCAACCTAATGAAATTGAAACAGGGATCTGATAAATACCAAATATTTTGCGAATGTCCTGCAAACACACAGCTGGGCACCCCTCGTATTCAGGGAATTTTGGAAGTATGTATGGACAATACATTACAATGGAATGGCCCTCAAGCAACTACTTACTGCTTTAATTGGGGTGTCAGCAAACATAATGTATCGTCTTGTACTGCACCGCTGAATAGAGAGCGTGTTACCGCTACGACATCATGCAGCAATGCCGGCGGCACATGTTGGTACAAAGTGTACGGTGTTGGCGAAACAGGATGGAATAGCAATTGCCTAGAGTGTCAACATGTTTGTCCCTGATTAGTAGTATTTGATAGAAGATAAGTTTCAGAGGCGCTCGGAGAGAACTAGAGGCAACTTTCAAAGTGATATGAAAATGGGAACATCAATTTCACTAATAGTATTGTTTTTCTTAAGTCTATTTTTTGTGAAATCAACACACGCGGACGAAAAGGTATACAGCGTAAAAACAAAAACGAACTCTCTTATCTATGGAGAGGATACAAGACAGGAAGCTAGAGCACACACAAATGAAGTGATGCGTTCAATCGCCAGGCGTAGTGTCATCTCTATGATACCCAAAATCTACATTCAACTGGACGAGGATAAGGTCTCTTTTGAAACCGTTACTTTGGTTGAAGACTCGTTTGTCTGCGAAGACGAGCGATTTGCGTATCAACCTGTTCTCGCTGAATGCTCCGGTGTGTTGGTTGATAATGATATAGTCCTAACGGCCGGACACTGCTTTATTGGCGACTATAATTGTAACGACCTGTATTTTGTATTGGATTACACCATTGATGAAGACGAGAATATTCAGTTGCTCCCGGAAAAAATATTTGAATGTAACAAAGTAGTTCACTCCGAGTTGTCTCATTTTGCCGACCAAATAAAATTTGACTATGCAATCGTCAAATTGGACCGGTCGGTAGCCGGTATTGGTGAGCCGGTAGCGATAAGACAAGAACGTGTCTTTTTAGGAGAAAATCTCACACTAATCGGCAATAGTCTCGGTCTTCCCACAAAAATAGACTCTGACGGTATTGTCGTATTTGAAGGTTCCGATGAAAACGACTATTTCTCATTGCAAGTTGATATGTTTCATCGAGGCAGCGGATCGCCCCTATTTGATACAGAAGGGAAACTGGTGGGAATTGGAGTTCGAGGAGGTGTTGACTTTGATAGCGCGGATGAATGCATGAAAACAAGAACAGTCGATAGTAGTACTCGATATTTCGAAGAAGCCGGCTATGCAAATGAAGCTCTTATAAGATCCGGATTTTCGCATCTTGTAAATATTGATGGTGAAAAAGATAGTAGCGTTTCTGTAGATCATGATAATAACTGTTCTGCAATAAACGTAAGCTCAAACAGAGAAACTGTAGTTAAACTAGTATTACTTTTGTTATCGAATAACATTTGAGGATTTAGACTTTGCAATAGCGAATGCACCACTTTTTACGAAAGAATGGAAAGATAGCATCTTAGCCGTTCGATTCCTGAGTTTAGGAAAGAATAGAAATGACAAAAAATAAAAAAGTAACTTTTCAGATCTACCGGCGACCTATCTATCAAAATCGGGCAAGCTTTTATTCGGAAATTGGGACAAGGAGTAAATGATGAGATATCTTAAACTAAGCAACAGAATTCTTTATTTTTATTCTATGGTTTTCCTATATACGGTTTTATTCTTAACATGCTGTTCAAGTTCCCATGATGACGAATCAAGCGAGCCGCCTCACTGTGAGGTTACTAAAGAGTTTTTTGGAATAGAAGACATTACGCCCCTGGGCTATTCAACTCAAAATATAATCGATATGCTATTAGGTACTTGGGAGTGTGATAAGCTAGAGTGGTACGATTTACACACCGTCGGCGTATTGTATCCTGATGAAAAACCGAACAAGATTACAGTTACACAATCCTACGAAGGCGGGGACATCATCTTCGAACACAGCGTAAGAGTAGGTGATACAGATTATGATCTCGCATGCATGTCTCAACTGGTGATACCTACAGTTCTAACCTTGGAGTCTTCTGACGGCTTCTTTGCGGAGACCCTCAAGGTAACCACATTCATTAAAAACCGTTCTTTATCCTCTGATGTCAGTTTTAAAGAAACGCCTTCGAGAAAATTCAATGGTGCATACGATTTTGTACCCAATACAGAGATTCAAGCTTTGCCTGATTCAGGCACAGTAATTTCGTTTTCATCCAATAAATTTGACGAAACAGAAGTCGGAGCATACGGCTACATTTTAGAATATTTTTGGAGCGAACAAATACTTGTGGAAACCGATCCCCCTACTTATGATAGCTGGGGCGCTACATTCACAACTGTGGATTTTGTTTGTCAAAGCCGTAATATCGATACAGTTGTTTCTGAAGAAAACGGACAATAGGGCGGCTAAACGATTGCTATAGTCGGTCTAATGACAGGAATCGTTTATTGGTAGGTCATTGTTACAAAGGAGCGTCCAATGACTTTCTTGAGATGTATTTGTGCTCGATATCCTCCGTTTCGGAAGATGTCGCATTACGGTCAGTGTTTTTTTACACACAGAAATTTTTTATCAGAATATAGCTTTATTTAAAAAAGGAGAAGATATGAAAAGTTCATTTATGGAAAGAGTTATCCTCGCACTAACAATATCGATCGCTTTGTTTTTACCTGTGCAGAGTTTGGGCCTCATACCAAGTTGGAAAACCTACATCATTGAAGAGCAATTAGTTCATGGAGAACACCTTTGCGGGGGAGATTCCCGCTCTGCGAAGACTGCTTCTTTAAGAACCCAGTTGAATTCGGATGGATGGGATGGATGGAGATACATTGATGAGAATTCTTGGCCTCAAGACCTGAAAGAAAAAACGTTAAAAAATAAATGGAAAGATGATATTTACGGAGATGCAAGAAGAGTTGTAATATTCTCCGGACATGGTTATACGAACTGCGAAAACCTAGCCTTTAGCACTCCATACGACGGAGAGTGTGATGTCAATTTAAAAAAAGAAGTTCGCCTCGGCACAATGGCGGGCGATGAAGCTACGCTTGTTATTATGATGACATGCTGTATCGGAGATCTAAGTATGAGAGAAATTAACTGGGGTCCATCCAAGGTAAATCAGGTTCTTGCTTTTGCTGACACGGCATCCTATGGCAGTGACACTGTTAAGGATTTTTACAATTGCACTAATTCTACCAGCAATAGAACCTGCTGGCGAAATACCATGGACAACGGCCGTAATTCTCCGACTGTGTTTTCAAGGGGGTCCGATGCAGCTGTTACCTATAACATGCACTATGGAATGAAGATGAAAACCGGTGCCTATATGTACCAAGCAAATGAGAACCTAAGGTATGCGTATATTTCTATGGTTGACAACATAGTAGAGAGAAAATGCCATTGCGTAAGCAACTGAAAGGAAAATAAGATGTTGAAAAAAGAACAAGCACGTACTCTGAAAATAGTACTCACATCAATTTTTATAGCGAACATATTCATGTCGGTTGGATGTGAAAACAATGACACTAACGATCAAGACCTGGAGCAATCAAAAGATGCTCTATTCAATGAATACAAAGTTTATAGACTCAAAAATATTCCGATGACAGCGCAGGCGTTCCAGTCAAAAGTAACAAAGCTGACTGGGCTAATGGTGAAAGGCAAGGATCTGTCCTTATTTACCAAGAAGGGTCTTGATGTAGCACTTGAACAGGATGAGACGCTGTTCGCGAAGCCTTTTCAGAATGCTCAAGGCGTATTTGTTTCATATGAGCCGAGGATGAACAAGATATCTATTGAAAACGAAGAAATGACGATACCTGCGCTGGATGTAATTCCGAGATACGAAGCTGACCCCAATGGTATTGGAGAAGCTAAAGCCAGAATCATCATGGAAGGCTTTTTACAAAAGCTAAATGCATCTAATCTGGTATCAAAAAGCAACTATGACTCAAAAGATGTGCGTGTATCGTATTACAAAACCGGCCGAGGTCCTATCGGTGAACCCGAAAAACAGACAATGTGGATAGATGAGTACCTATTTACCTTGAATAGAAGAATTGACGGCATAAAAGTCCATGGTGATTATATTCGTATTGGTGTTCACCGTACTGGAGAAGTTTCCAGCATTAGTATTGCAGAGACGGATATTTCGGAATCATCTAAGCCTAGAGTATCCAGAAACGTTAGCAATGAAAATATAGTTGATAGATTCTACTCTGAAATACCCTGGGATTCAGAGCCTGTCATATTGGAAAATGAAGTAGCATACATAAAAAGAGAAACGGATACAGAAGCAGTTGTAGAACCTGTACAGCTTATTCATTACGTTTTGCGTACTCCAACAAAGGACGGCAGAACTATATTATCAGAGGTTCTCACCAAAGGATTCTCTCTTGTATCGCCCAAAAGTGCTTCAGTAGACTATTCACCCGGCGCCAATGCCGAGGTCGGTATATCCGATAGTAAATAATTTTGGAATCTCCAATGTCCGCATGATGAAATTTCAATTATCTTTTGCAGGTTACCGACCTAAATTGGCCAGGAGCAACTTCGATTTGTTTTCCGGATCGACGCGGCAATGCGGCACCGTCGATCATTACATTAATTGTTCTGCAATAAACGTAAGTTCAAAAAAGAAACCTTGCAGTTAAACAAGTATTACTTTTATTGTTGAATAACATTTGAGGCTTTTGATTTTTGTGATAGATAACACACCATATTTAACGAAAGAATGGAAAGACAAGTT
>CAYWLQ010000121.1:0-17808 GCA_964458775.1 uncultured Myxococcales bacterium
TGTGTAGGTTCAGCTGCGGTCGCATCCGGTTGAGTATAGATATTTCGAAAAGCGATAGATAATCACAGAGCGGATAACCGTCCCCGGATAAACGTCCCAGGTTAACCGTCTTGGATGGGTTTACCCAGCCTTACGATTTTAAGAAAGAAAGTCATTGTAACGACGGTTTTTTCACCTCATCGCATGCTTATATCACAATATTATTTTCAAAAATGTCAGCCGGCAAGGTTGTTTGCTGAGCGAACCAATATCAACCCGGGACTGGAAAATTAGGACTGGAAAATTAGGAAAATTGAACCCGGGACTGGAAAATTCGGACTGGAAAATTCGAAAATTGAAAATTAAAATTACTCTATCTTTTTGAGCGAACGCGGCTAGTTCTCATGGGGCAGTTGCTTTAATCCTCTTTCCCCTAGGATAGTCTTTTGTTCCCCGAAGTTGGCGAACCTGTCAACTCTGTTGCCGGAGGAAGGGAAGAATGGGACGGTTTTTCACTGACAAGGCATGACGCGGGCGATTTTAATAGAAGTATTATTCGTTCCTGATGCGGGATAGGCTACGCTGCCGTCCGGGTATTCTTTAAAGGCTTGAAAGTCGTGATCGTTTACTTCGATTGTAAACTGATCACCTATCGTTGCTGCTGTTGCTCCGGAATCTCTAACTTGTGCGGCCATTGCGTTGCCGGAGGCCCAAGTTAGCAGCATTTTGGTCGGTCCGTAGGATACCAAGTGCGGATGCGAAGAGTTACCCGCATTATCAACGGATACGTCCGGTCCTTCGCTGTCTGTGAAGTGTTGTAAGCGAATGGCTTGTCCCTGACTCCATGCTACCCAATAACCGTCTGCGCTTGATTTGACTAGGTCTCCCCCAAAGAAAGTTCCGTCGCAGTTTGCTGTTGCAATTGTTCTATATGGATTGGGGCGGGCGATTCGACAATTATTGTCCGTGGCACAAACCATTACAAAACGGTCTATTCTATCGTCCCAAACAATGCGAGACTGCCACGCATGACTGCAACCTACCGCAAAGCTATCGCGATGATTGGTCAATAGTGTGCCGTCACCGCTTACAACTTGCATTCTATCTCCTTCGTGAATGTCTACACAATTGCCGTTGTTTACTGTAATGGCTACTCCGAAGTAAGCAGCGTAGTTTTCGCCGTCAAATGCAAGCCTGCCGTGATGTTGATACCACCAAACAAAACGCGCGTTGTTTTGATAACCTGCCAAGGTTTCAGAGAGATTTGTAACCTGGGTTTCCCATGTAACTTTGCCGGAGTTGTCAAACCGAACCATCCACATGGTCCGACATGGGCTGGAGCTTCCTCCGCAAAGTTGTCCGTTTCCACAGTTGTCGGTTCCGCCGTTGGTTGCGTTGCGCGTCAGCAATACAACACCGCCGTTGTCATCTGCATGCAAGTCTTGAAGATCTATAGCCGGAAAACTAAAGGGGGTTCCGACTAGTTGGTCGTTGCAATCAAGTTGTGCCACATAAACTTTGCTATCAGTACTGAGCCACGCAACGCGAGAGCCTCCCGAGGGCATAGCTGCAATGGCTAAAGGCAACGGGTCGGTATCGCCTTCTCTACCGTAGCCGATAATCGGAATTCCCAAATTGACATCGGTAACTTTAACAGTAGGTGAAGTGCAAGATCCGACCGGACGAGAGCAACTGTCCGCATCGGTATCAGAGTCAGTATCAGTATCAGAGTCAGAGTCAGTATCAGAATCAGTGTCTATGTCTGTGTCAGCGTCAGCATCAGTATCGGCGTCAGTATCGGCATCAGTATCGGCATCAGAGTCGGCATCAGAGTCGGCATCAGAGTCGGCATCAGAGTCGGCATCAGTATCGGCATCAGAGTCGGCATCAGTATCGGCATCAGAGTCGGCATCGGTATCAGCGTCGGCATCAGCATCGGTATCAGCATCAGTATCACTGTCAGCATCGGCATCGGTGTCGGCAGAGCTGTCTGAATTGCTGTCGCGCAAGTCTCGGTTAGAATCCGTATCAGTTTTTTCGCAACCTAAGGCAAGGCAAAAAACAGTAAGCAAAACAATACCTATTTCGTGCAATATTTTTCTTTTCATAAGATATCCTCCTCTGAACGGCAGAGTAATGAATGCAGAGATGTTTATATTGACATCTCACTTCAATCGGCGATTGCTCGGCAGTAGTAAAAACTTGCAGCCTTTGTATTACAGTATTTTGGAACGCAGTTTTGCGAAACATTATCAGTAAGTTGACAGATGTCCGACATGCGGATTTAATTGCTTCATGAAAATCGGATCAATTTTCAGCGGTCTTAGATTTCGCATTGCCGTTGTGCCCGCAGTTGTCTTGGCTGTGTTTATTGTTGTTACAGAACTTTCTGTTTCGGTTTTAACCAGAATTACGATGACGAGGTATTGTAATCCCATTGTTGCTGATCAGATTACGGAACAATCGGAAACAACTTCTGTTGAAGCTATAGACAACGAACTCAAACGACTTAGACGACCTGTTCTTTTCTATTTGGTCATCGGAGCTGTTACAGTTTTGGGAATAATTCTTTTTGCGATAGGACGCATGCTTGTCCGTCCGCTTCAGCGTTTGAATAATGCTTTTGAGTTGGTGGGGGAGGGCGAGTTTGATACTAAAATACCTGTTTCAGGGGCAAAAGAAATTGCAGAAATAGGACTAGCGTTTAATCGAATGACTGAAAAGCTTTTGGGGCAACAGGCGGAACTTACGGTTCGTATGGAAAGAATTGAGAAAGCCTCGCAAGAACTAAAAGACGCACAGGACAGGCTTGTTCGCTCAGCAAAACTAGCCTCGGTAGGAACTTTGGCGGCAGGTGTGGCTCATGAGATAGGTAATCCTCTTGCCGGTCTTCTAGGATTGACTGAAAGTCTGCAGGCCGGGATACAAGAAGAAGACCGTGCTCGATTTCTTGAGCTTATGAAGAGCGAAATACTAAGAATTGATCGAATAATCGGAGACTTGCTTTCCTACGCACGAACACCGGAAGCTTTATCTTCAGAAGGCGGCAATTTGTCTGATGCAATGGATAGAGTTAGGGATTTACTTGCTGCTCAATCGCTGTTTGACAACATAGAATTGTTACTTCCAAAAATTGAAAAACCTGTGATAACAACAATGACCGATGACGATCTTACACAGTTTTTTTTAAATATTTTTCTAAACGCGGCAGAGGCAATGAAAGGCAAAGGTTCTATTGCTGTTCAATTGGAATTGTTATCTGATTGGAAGAAAACTCCTCAAACATTACCTGTTGGGGCTGTTAGGGTTTCAATACAAGATAACGGGCCGGGCATTCCTGAAGAATTTCGCGACAAGATCTTCGATCCGTTTTTTACGACAGGCAAGAAAGGTGAGGGTTGCGGTTTGGGTTTGTCGGTATGTCAAAACTTGTGTGAGCGTTCGGGCGGAGAACTAATACTTTCGATTTCTGATCAGACAGGAGCTTGTTTTATTGCAACACTTCCTCTTTACACATCCGCAAAAACAACGGTATGAAGTAAACAGCATGGCAGAAAACAAAAGGAATCATCTTAATATGTTGTGTGATATCAGTGATATATCACAAATTCTTTCAGAAACGTCAGATATCCAGCAGTTTTTAAATTGTGCGGTGAACTTGGTAGCTGAACATTTGGATGCGGATGTAAGTTCAATTTACCTGTTTGACGAAAAGAGAAAAGAATTGGTATTGCGAGCTACCAAAGGTCTTAACCCGGATGCTGTCGGAACGGTTAGAATGAAACCCGGAGAAGGCTTGGTGGGAACCGCTTTTGAAACCTTTGATATCTTGGCCGTGGGAAATGCTGTAAATCATCCCAAGTTTAAATACTTTGTTGAAGCAGATGAAGATCCCTATCACTCGTTTATCTGTGTTCCTATAAAAAGAGGTGTTGAAGGAATAGGAGCGCTTACCGTTCAGCGGCGTGAGATAGATTGGTTTGATGACTTTGACAAACGTGCGCTAAATGCAGCAGCGTCTCAGTTGGCGGGCTCTTTAGAAAATATTCGATTGTTAATGGAAATAAGAAAAAGTGACACGCCTTCTAATTTTGTTAACACATCTATGTATAGAGTAACCGGCACAGCCGCTTCTCCTGGGTGTGCCTATGGTCCGTTAACTGTTCTCCGAAAGAATAGAAGTATAATAACGTTTGACAAATCGACTTCTGCCAAATGTTGCACGATAGAAGATTTTAGAAGAGCTGCTGAATGCACTGTCAAGCAACTCGAAGCCCTTGAAAAAAGTCTGTCCGAAAAACTACCCGAAAGCGCTTCTCTAATTTTTACGGCTCATTTTCTGATTCTCAAAGATAAAAGCTTTACCGGAGAAATGGAGCGCTTGATTATTGAAGGTACAGATCCGTTCGAAGCGGTTAAATCAGTGGCCGGTCGTTATATAGCTATTTTTAATGACAGTCCTCATGCTTATATGAAAGAAAAAGCCCTTGATGTTGAGGATTTGGCTATTCGAATACTTTCAAATATCAGATCTGACAGCGGGACAGAAAACGAAACAGAACAAAAAATTGCGGCGGCAGCGGAGTTGTTTCCTTCTGACATTTTAAAGATGGCATCAGGCGAAACCTTGGGTATTGTAATGGCCGGAGGCGGCGTGGCCTCACACGTGGCTATATTGGCGCGTTCGCTTAAACTGCCGCTTGTTATAGTAGATGATCTAACCTTTTTAGATTTAGAGGACAACACGCCTGTATTAATGGATGCGGATCAGGGAAATATCTATGTAAACCCTTCTGATGATACTGTGCGACTTTTTACGGCTCAAAGCGAGACGAGGAAAAAGTCTGTTTCAAGTCAAATGGCCGATACAACCGTTACTAAGGACAATGTCAGGGTTACTCTTTTGGCCAATATTAATCTGTTAGCAGAAACAGAAACAGCTTGTTCTCTAAAAGCCGAAGGGGTTGGGCTTTACAGAACAGAGTTTCCTTTTATTATTCGTCCGACCTTTCCTTCTGAGGATGAGCAATTTCTAATCTACAGCAAACTCTTCGATGCGATGGGTGATCTTCCTGTTACCATTCGCACTTTGGATGCAGGCGGCGACAAGACCTTGGCATACTCTAACGCACCCAAGGAAGAAAACCCCGAACTCGGTTTGAGGTCTATCAGATTTTCTTTTTCGCACAAAAAACCGTTTGTTGACCAGATTAGAGCTATTTTGAGAGCAGCTGCAAAAAACCGACAAGCAAGAATGATGTTTCCTTTGATTTCTTCGGTGGATGAATTTATCGAAGCAAAAAAAATAGTAGAAGAATGCAAACAATCATTATTGCAAGACGGTTTGGAGTTTAATGATCGAGTTGCGGTGGGCATGATGATCGAGTTGCCGTCGGTTTTGGAAATCATAGATCGACTGGCTGAAGAGGCGGACTTTTTTTCTGTAGGCACCAACGATTTTGTTCAATACATGTTGGCGGCTGATCGCACAAACAAAATGGTGGCTGACTACTATCTACCCCATCACCCCTCGGTAATTAGAGGACTGGCAAAAATTGTAAATGCTGCAAAAAAGAGAGAAATTGACGTGTCTGTTTGCGGAGAAATGGCACACGAAGCGGTCTATATACCGTTATTGTTGGGTCTCGGAATAAGAACTGTAAGCGTTGATCCCCAATATCTGCCTCAAGTTCAAACTGTGATTGCCGGCCTTAGCATCAAGGAGTCAGAAGAATTAGCAAGAAGACTTCTCGATGAAGTTTCGATTAGGGCAATAGAAGAAATTTTGGGTTTAAGGTAAAGATGAGCGGCTTATAGGCGATTTTGCGATCTGGTTCTCTTTGGGAAAATCGCTTACAAAAATAACAATCTCATGTTAAACGGCATTTGGTAAGTTAAGCTGAAGATCGGATGTTTTTATGAAAAGTAAATCTTTAACGAATATCTTTATTATCTGTATTGTTTGTTTTTTTAGCATGTTCGGATGCGGAGGATCGGGAGGAGTTGGAGGAATGGGGGGGACGGATCTAATGGTTCCTTCTTCTAGAATAAAAATTCCGGAAGCGGATTATGCACTTGTTACGTTTGTTCGCTCCAGCGTTATGGCTTTCGGCGTAAAGGTAATGATTTGGGATACCGAAACCCTGGTCGGAGAGTTAACTCCTAGAAAAATTATTCAATACAAAGCCGAACCGGGAACACATTTGTTTTTAGCTAAATCAGGGCACTGGTCATATCTCACAGCTCATCTCAGTGCCGGCAAGCACTATGTTGTTACGCTCAACGCAACTCCCGGCGGTTATACTGCAAGTATAGAGTTAACACCGGCTCTTCCCTACGAAGACAAAGTCAGCAAAACAGATGTCGACGGCTGGCTGTTCGGCATTGAAGTTCAAAAGCCGATGTCGGAATATGCTGAAGTCTACAAAGTGCCGTACCTGTCAGAAGTTAGAGAAGCGATAAAGAAATACAACGACAAAAGAGTAGATGCCCTTACCCTAAATGCCGGAGATTACTGGCCGCATATCAGTCTTGAACCGTAATTGTCAGATGATACAGATTTGAGATTCCTATTTAGGGGTCCGCCTCCGCCCTTTGGGCTATGGCGAGATCTTCGACTTTCGATGGTTAATAAAAAGGCTATTCAATTGAGCTACAGGGCTGAATTTGTTATACGGTTTGCTCTGTTGATTTTTTGCGATAAGATTGAAAGGATAGAATTTAATGAAATATGATAAATACATGGTGTTTATAACATGCACTGTTTTGCTGCTCTGCTTTTTGTCATCTTGCGATGATGAGGTTTCAGAGGTAGATGACGGTCTGGTTTTTGATGTTCCCAGATTGGAAAACACTCAAGGAAGCTCAATTCTAGACGATCCTTTTGCTGATCGCGGAGGATTTGTTGGGCTTTGCCAAAAAGGAGAAGTTTACTGTAACGGACAATGTCTATCTCTTATCGGTGACTCTTCTGAAAACTGCGCCTTGCTGCAAAGCAATATAGGTTTGGCCAATGATATAACGTTAGATGACACAAATTTATACTATACCGCTATGTCATCTGAGATTTTGAAAATGGATTTGGCTGCCTTAACACATTCTAGTATGGTTACCGGTCTTAACAATCCCAGTGCGCTCTACGCTGTTTCAGGGCTTTTATATTTCGGCAACAATCCGACCGAAGGTGATGTAAATCTGTCATCAGATATTAGGGTTATGAATTCGGGACGAAAAGAAGTTACTGTGCTGACCGAAAATATAGGTGCTGTATTTAAAATACATTTGGAAAACAAAAAACTCATATTCGGTGCCGGCGCTTTGGATGCCGGTCCGATGTATTCTGTTTCAAATACCGGCGGTCGATGGTCGAAATTTAGCGCTTCTAAGATTACACATCTTGAGGTTGTGGGGGATACTGTTGTTTTTTCTATGGATACAGAAGGTGAGTCCGGCTTGTTTACGTCTTCAATATCAAAACCGGACCGATACACTAAGTTGGTAGACGGTAATAAAATTCCAAATTTTTTTGTGGCAGACGGTTTTGTATATTGGTTCGCATTTGTGGCTGACAATATAGCTCGGGTATTTACAAAGTATCCTTTGTCGGGAGGAAAAAAGCAGGAACTCGGTTCCGCCAGCGACGGTGTCTTACTTGCATATAACAATTCTTATGCATTTTATGCAGATATTGATCGAGCTGCCGGAGTAAGCAATATAATGAGCATTCCGCTCAGCGGCGGACAATCAACAGTTTTGGCTACTTGTGAGCCCAACGAAGTTCAGGGGGCTGTTGCAAATTCTACTCACCTGTATCTTGCCATGGGATACATGCGCACCGGCGGTATATTAAAAATAGACCTGTAGTTAAATAATCGGATTATAACTTATGAGGATGTTGATTACACAGCATCGGCGATACGCATCAGCAATTCTCCGGTTTCGCTCCAACCTAGGCATGGGTCGGTAATAGATTTACCGTATGCACTGTCGCAGGGACCTTGCGATCCCTCTTCGATAAAGCTTTCTATCATAAAGCCTTTCACCAGAGCTTTAACCGCTTCGTCTTGCTGTCTGTGTAACATTACTTCCATCGCAATTCGGGGTTGCTCAAAATACTTTTTGGCAGAGTTGGAATGGTTGGTGTCTATTATGGCGGCCGGATTTTTTAAACCTGATTTTTCATAACGTTCTGCTAAATCTTTTAGGTTTTCAAAATGATAATTGGGAATATGATTTCCGTGAATGTCAAAGCTGCCTCTGAGCACTGCATGGGCAAAGGGATTGCCGCTTGTTTCCACCTGCCAGCCGTTGTAGCTGAAAACATGCCCGGTCTGAGCTGCTTTGATGGAGTTGATAAGCACCGATATGTCACCGCTCATTGGATTTTTAATGCCGACAGGAATATCAAGTCCGCTTGAGGTTAGGCGGTGTTGCTGATTTTCGGAAGAACGCGCACCGACTGCTACATAAGACAGCACATCATCCAGGTACGGATGATTTCCGGGATACAGCATCTCGTCCGCAGCCGGAAGGTTTGATTCTGCAATAGCTCGTAAATGAAGCCTTCGAATCGCTCTTATTCCTTCGACCATGTTCGGTTTATCTAACGGGTCAGGTTGATGTAGCATACCCTTGTAACCCTCTCCGGTAGTGCGCGGTTTATTGGTATAGATTCGAGGAATGATAATCAGTTTTTCTTTTACTTCATGTTCGATTTTAGCAAGTCTTCTAATGTAATCGCAGACAGCTTCCTCTTCGTGTGCTGAACAAGGACCGACAATGATTATCATTCGATTACTTTGTCCCGATAAACAATCACGAATATCGCTATCACGTTGAGCTTTAACAGCGGCAGCTTCTTTCTCTATGGGCAGCTCCGCTATTATTTCAGAAGGACTCGGCAATTGTTGCTGATAAATAAACGTCATGATTTAGCTTTCTTGAGGGATTTTCAAAACGATGAGTAACCCTCAACGTTGGGAGATAACCAAGGTTCCCTTCGGTTGGCCGGAAGCTACGCTGTATATGATGTTCGGTTCGGTCATTTTGTAAACTCTAATATCTATTCTATTCTCTCTGCAAAGAGTAGCAGCGGTAAGATCGATTACTCCCAATCTGCGCTCTATTACTTCATCTACTGATATTTCGTCAAATCGCACAGCATCTGAATGCTTGGCAGGATCCTTGTCATAAACACCGTCAACTTTGGTACCCTTGAGAAATACCTGACATCCAAGTTCGGCTGCTCTAAGGGCTGCGCCTGAGTCAGTAGAAAAGAACGGGTTACCGGTACCGCCGGCTAAAATCGTAAGAGAATTATTGTTGAGAGTTTCGAGAGCCTTATCTCGTGAGTATGGAATACCTATTGCGCCGACCGGAAAAGCAGTAAAAAGCGTTGCTTTTCCTCCTGAAGATTTTACTGCATCGGCAAGGGCAAGTCCGTTTATTACAGTGGCCAGCATTCCCATTTGATCTGCAACAACACGGTCCATATGAGCAGCGGCAGCGCCCAAACCGCGGAAAATATTACCGCCTCCGGGTACAACGGCAATTCGCGCACCTTCGGCAAGGGCTTTTGTCAATTGAGAAGCAACTTCTGTTAGAACAGCAGAATCGAGACCTGTTCCTGAAGCGCCGGCCAATACCTCACCTGACAGTTTTAGCAGTACACGAGGTTTGCCTGACGCACACATGCGCTACATCATCTCTGCGACTTCGGCGGCGAGGTTGTTTTCGCGTTTGGTCAGACCCTCTCCAACCTCAAAGCGAACAAAGCGACGGATTGTAATTTTTTCGCCTGTTTTTGCAGTAAGCTGGGATACCAAATCGCTGATGGTTTTTTGATCGTCTTTTACAAATATCTGATCAACAAGACAGGTCTCTTTTTTCCATTTTGCAATTTTGCCGGCTACGATTTTTGGCAATATTGCATCGGGTTTGCCTTCTTCTTTTGTTTGCTGTGTAAAGATTTCTTCTTGAACTTTAAGATCAGCTTCGGGAATTTCGTCATCGCGAACATAAAGCGGATTCATTGCGGCAACCTGCATTGCAACGTCTTCGCACAAACCCTGGAAATCTTCACCTCTGGCAACGAAATCGGTTTCACAGTTGATTTCAACCAAAACGGCAATTCGTCCGCCGGCGTGAATGTATGAACCGATCAGACCTTCAGCGGCAATGCGACCTGCTTTTTTGGCAGCCTTGGCAATACCGCGTTTTTGAAGTTCTACGGCTGCTGCTTCTATATCACCGTTGGTTTCGGCGAGAATTTTTTTACAATCGACAACTCCGGCGCCTGTACGCTCGCGGAGCTCTTTGATCATTTCCATTGTTACGGCCATGGTATTCTACCTTTCCTATACGATGCGGCCCGCCCAAAATCTAACCGACAGGGAGGGCAATAATTTATTCTTTGTTTTCAGAATGCTTCTCTGCAGAAGCGCGAGGTCTTCTCGCCATTTCTACCTGCGGTCCTGCTTCAGAAGGAGATGCAGGGGCTCCCGAGCGAATAACTTCTTTCTTACGCTTTTGTCCTTCAATACAGGCATCTGCAATTTTTCCGCAAATCAATTGTATCGAACGAATTGCGTCATCATTACCCGGAATCGGGATGTCAATATTTGTAGGGTCGCAATTTGTATCCGTAAGGGCAATTATAGTAATACCTAGTTTTTTTGCTTCAGAAACAGCAATGGACTCTTTATTGGGATCGACCATGAATACCACTGACGGAAGAGAATTCATGTTTTTAATACCGCCGATAAATTTTTCTAGGCGTACATACTCTTTGTCCAGCATTAATCGCTCTTTTTTGACCAAACTTTCGTAGGTGCCGTCTGTTCGCATTGTCTCAATCATACGCATTCTGTCAGCAATACCTTTTATGGTTTTGAAGTTGGTAAGCGTTCCGCCGAGCCATCGGTTGGTTACCGAATGCATACCGGATCTTTCCGCTTCCTCGCGAATTACATCCATGGCTTGTCTTTTTGTTCCGACAAAGAGAACTTGTCCGCCTTTGGAGGTATGATTGGTTACAGTCTCTATGGCTTGATTAAACAGAGCCAAAGTCTGTCGAAGATCGATAATGTGTACGCCGTTTCTGGCACCGTAGATATAACGACGCATTTTGGGATTCCATCTTTTGGTACGATGGCCGAGATGAACACCTGAGTCGAGTAGATCTCTCAGGCCTACGGTTACGCCGCTGATAACATCCTGGTTGTCCGGATTTGCAATTGTAGGTACTGCTTCTTTAATATCTGACATTTTTTCCTCCGGGTTTAAAAACAAGCTTTTCAGCTGTGTTTTCCTCCGCTTCTCCTCCCCGGTTTAACCCTTGAGGGGCACCCAAAACCGGGCCGTTTCATAAAAGAAACGGATAAAGCGTGTGTTCTCCGCCGACCCAAATGTCGAGCGGGGCTTGTCTCATATCACGGTAGATTCTTTAATTACAAGAAATAATACGAGAAATAAAAAAAGACCGCCGATTTTTTAGAACCGACGGTCTTAAAAAACAATATTGAGGTCTACGACCTAGAGTTTCAGCATTCCGGCCATTTCGAGTTGGAGATCGATAGTGGCTTTCATCTCACCGGCTAAACTGCCGAGGATTTTGGCTGAATCTTCAAAGGCTGGCAGTGCGCAAAGAGCCAGACCCGGAGCTTTGAATTCGATTTCGTTGTTTTTGACAGCTGTTAAGAAAGTGTCAACTGAAGCTTTAATGGTAACTGCCGGAGGTGTAATTCCGAGTTCGGCAGCAGCATCGGCATCAACCAAAGCGCGGAGTTTTGCTGTTCCTTGGAGAATAGCGATCATGCTGACTTTGAATTTATCCAATTTGGCCAAGAAATCGGCTTTGGCGCCTGCGTTAACGCCGGCTTTGAAAGCGATATCGATTTCGAGGGAAGGAGGTGTACACTCTAAGCTGGCAGAAGCCTGGGCAGAAGCTTGAGCTTCGCATTTTGCAGAAGCTTCAGCATTGCATTCTGCTTTGCCTTCGCATTTTGGAGCTGTAATTTCGCCTGTGCAACCGCCGGAGCAGGAACCTTCACATTTACCGGAACATCCGAGATTGCCTTCGCAGGCTGCTTCGGCCGAAGGACCGGTCAGCTTGCAGCTTCCGGAGCATGATCCGGAGCATTCGGCAGCGGCTTCACCGGATACCGTGCAGGAACCTTCGCAGGTTCCGGAGCAGGAGCCGGTGCACTTGCCGGAAGCGTCATGAGCAGAACACTCGCCGTCGCATGTTCCTTCGCATTTGCCTTCGCAGCTAGCAGCAGCGCTGAGCTCAACTGTGCAGGAACCTTCGCAGGAACCTTCGCAGTTTGCCGAACCCGGCTCAACTTTAACTGAGCAGGACGGAACTTCGCAGGTGCCTTCGCAGGAGCCTTCGCAAGAACCGCTGCACTCAAAAGAAGCGGAACCCGGAGTGCATTCTACATTTGCTGAGCAGCTTGCATCCACTTTGGCTTCGCACTGGGCTTGAGCGGAAACCGCTACATCAAGACTGGCTTGGCATTTGGGACCCTGATATTTAATTTTCAAGCCGCCTTCTACATTGGCGTCAATCCATGTATTAAATTCTGCTTTTATTTCAGCTACTAAATCGGCTGTTGTTTTACCTTCAACATTGATATCAAACACACCTTCGGCCATGGCGCGAACGTCGGCGTCAAAACTGCCTTTGATAGCGCCTGTTGACATTTTTAGGGTGCCTACCGCCTTAAAAATACCGTCAAGTTCGGCGTTTCCGCTGATGGTTGCATCGCCTTGGGATACCTTACCGCATTCTCCGCATACGCCTTCGGCTACTTCCGTAATGTCCTCGCATGCGCCGGCCATAATAAAGCCGGAGATTCCCAAGGTTAATACCATCGTTAATAGTGCAAATAGTTTTCTCATTCAGATCTCTCCTTGTTTTTCTTCCCCTTATTTTGAGGAACGGTAGTTCGACAATGAAATTCGAACAATTCTTTTTATTTCAAAAAAAATCCGTGACGCCTATATATAACCAAACTTGTATTCATTCAACAACATCTATTTCATTTTTACATTTTAGCGATTTCCCACAAACTATATATAACGATTTCAAACTTTTTATGTTTTATATACAATGTAACGCACAAAAAAATTGATCTTTTGGACACATAAATACTTTAATAATTCACACAAAAAGTGTTTTTTTATGTTTATTGCCGTTTTATGTTTATTGCTGTATCCTGAAACTTGATAGTTGTTTTAAATTAATAGTATATGTTGACCAGTGTGATAAGCGGAACTTATAAACTGCCGGCTAGACCAAGGTGGAGGACGAAAATGAAGGTTTCATCGTTCAGATTGACAGCAGGAATTTTGCTCAGTGCTTTGTTGCTGTCGACTTCTGTTGCATGGGCAAAAAAAGGCAGGCAACTTGTACAGGATGGCGGAGGAATGGAATCACATCTTTTCCGTTCTGCAGTAGATACAAAGGGCCACTTTACTATAGATACCACTCCTGTCCTGCCGCATTTGGCAATATCATTGGGTTTAATGCTGGATTTTGGATTTCATAACTGGATTGCAGTGGAAACGGATAATGTTTATCCGGATAACGGCAACAAGGAATACCTTAATACCAGGGTTAATACCTATATAGATTCCAGATTGATGTTCAACGTCGGTTTATTTAACTGGGCGGTATTGGGTTTTCAGATACCCATCGCTATTCCTGCCGGAGAAGTTTTCAGTTTGGATTCGACCAACGCAGATAATGTTCAGAATGTAGGATGGTCGACAAAGGGAGGTATCGGCGATCTTGTTTTCCATGCAAAGTTACGGTTTCTTAGGGCTGATCGACATCCGGTTGGACTTGGCGCTCTTATAACCTATCAAGCACCTGTCGGGAAAAATGAATGGCTTATGGGCGAAGGCGGCGGAGGAGCTTTGGCTGCCAAAGTTATTTTTGATGTTGAACCTTTTTCCAGATACCGTCTGGCGGTGAATGCAGGTATAAGAGTGCCGTTCGGCTATAAAAAGAATAATTACCTATATAATAAATGTCGTTCAGGTGCGATATCAGAACAAGATGAAAACGGATGTGCATTGGTAATAGAAGATTCAAGCGGTCAATCGTTTAGGGTTCCTGAATATAATTTTGGTCTTCCCAACGACTCTGCTATTGATTCTCAGATACTGCTATTTCACTACGGACCTGCTTTTACTTTCGGACTTGGACAAAGTATTACTCTTTGGCCCGGAATTTTAGATTTTGTGCTTGAAGTATACGGTTCTCAGATATTGTCAAAATTCGATAATCGAGCCTATCTGTCAATGGAGATAGATGCCGGTTTTAAAGTGTTTATTGAACGAAATTCATATTTGATGGCGGGTTATGTTCACGGTTTACCTGTATCCGGAACAAGCACTATGTACGGTCTACAAACCATGGAGCATCGTGCTTTTATCGGCTTTGCCTTTGAGCCTTCAATAGGAGATAGAGACGGAGACGGAATAAAAGACGATGTGGATCAATGCCCGGATGATCCGGAAGATTTTGACGATTTCGAAGACTCAGACGGTTGTCCCGACCCTGACAATGATAGGGATGGAATTCCTGACGTTGACGATGAATGTCCCAATATTCCCGAAAATTATAACGGCTTCCAAGATGAAGACGGCTGTCCTGACCATGTAGATAATGATAGAGACGGTGACGGCATTCCCGACGAAATAGACCAGTGCCCGGACGATCCGGAAGACTTTGACGGTTTCCAAGATCAAGACGGTTGTCCCGATCCGGATAATGACGGTGACGGTATTCCGGATATTAACGATATGTGTCCCAACGATCCGGAAGACTTTGACGGCTTTCAGGACCAGGACGGATGCCCTGATCCGGACAATGACGGAGACGGTATTTTGGACGGGGTAGATCAATGTCCTAACGAGCCGGAGACTTTCAACGGCAAAGACGATGAGGACGGTTGTCCGGACAAGGGTGATGTAATACTCACAGATACTGATATTATGATCCTGAAAAAGGTTTATTTCGAATATGATTCGGCAGTTATAAAGCCAATTTCCTACAATATTTTGGATGCTGTAGCGATAACTATTAACAACAATCCGCAGATAGACTTTATCGAAGTTCAGGGACATGCTGACGAACGAGGAGATGATAAATACAATCTCAGATTGACAGATGAACGTGCTGCTGCTGTTGTTACCTATCTTGTAAAGAAAGGTGTTGATCGCAAGAAGTTAAGTTCAGTAGGTTACGGCGAATACTGTCCGGTCGATCCTGCTTCAAACGAAGCAGCATGGGAAAAGAATCGGCGAGTTGAATTTAAGGTTCTGTCTGTTAACGGGCAATCCACTGGTGTAAAGCCCGCGTGTCAAAAAGCCGAAGAAATGGGCATCGGCGGCAAAAAGAAACGCTAACCAACCTACCTACATGTTCTGAACAGCGGTTATTTCTTCTCAGACTAAGTCAAATTCCTTACAAAATATAATGGTTTTTGGTTTGGGACCAAGCTCATACCGCTGTTGTCGATGCATTTGGTTGGGATATTCATGTATGCATTGCTCTGTTTGACTGTTAAAATGAACGCAGTCTTCGCAGGTATAGCGAAATCGATATTTTATTCGCTGCTCATCAAATACAAAATCAAGAGCTACTTCCATCGATTTCAGCACTCCAACAAGGCTAATGATTCCAAATGAGAAGTTTGCGGAAACATGTCAAATCCGATCAGTTCTGACAATCTATAACCGGCATCTTTCAATTCTTTAACATCCCTGGCTAGGGTGGCAGGATTGCATGACATATAAAGTATTCCTTTCGGTCTTTTGTGAGTTAAACAAGATTGTGCTGTAGCGCGGGCTAATTCCAAATGTCCTGTTCTAGGAGGATTTATAATAAGAAGGTCGATATTTATCCCATATCGATCAAATACTTCCGGTGCATCTCCTGAAATGACAGATACGTGAGCAAGCCCCCTTTGTTTTAAATTGTATTTTGCTTTTAGACATGCCTCTTCGTCGAGTTCTGAGACCGTCATCTTTTTTACCAGCGGTGCTGCGGTAACGGTGAGATTGCCGGCGCCGCAAAAAAGTTCCAAAGCGTTATGATAACTTCTTTGCTTTAATATCTTTTGGATTTGTGCAGCTACCGCTAGGTTTATCAATGGATTTGCCTGACTGAAGCCTGCTGCCGGATATATAAAAGGTTCGTTGTCAGGCCCCGTTGTTTGTATATCTGATTCGCCAAAAATGAGATTTGCTATTCCGTCAATATATAAGATTACTCCCGAAAAGAGTGATTTCGGCAGTGAAAGTAGTGCCTGATAAAAAGAAGGAGAGGCCTGAGTTTGCAAATAGACACATATGCCGACTTTGTCTCTGCCGTCAGATGCTTTTATCTCACCCGAAATGCCGCATTGATTTTTTAGGACTTTGCGAAGCTCAAAAATACACTCATTGAGGCGCGGACGCAAAATAGGACAAGACATGACGTCCACGGTTTTTTTGCTTTGGACCTCAGAGAATCCAAGTATAACTTCTCCATCGTCACCGACTTCAAACCTTAACCGAGCAGGAGCCCTATATTCAAAAGATTGCGGCGACGCTACAAATTCTGAGGGTTCTGTACGAAGAGCGTGTGACAAGATTTTTCTTTTGGAGGCAAGCTGTTCATCTTCAGTAATGTGAAGCCAGTTACATCCTCCGCAAAGTCCGAATAAACCGCATGGAGGTTTTCGCCTTGAAGGCCCCGGTTCAAGTACTGACACGATTTCGGCGCGAAGAAATTTTTTGTTTTCGTTAACAATATTGACTGACAGTTTATCATCCAAAGCAGAATAGGGTACAAAACATACCTTGTCGTCCAAATAGCCTATGCCGTCACCGCCCGCTGCGAGGTTTGTAATAGCAATTTCAACCATGTTTTTGTTAGTGAAATGAGCCATTGTTTGTTCTTCAACTAAAGAAACGGTTGTTCGGGTTTGCGGTCTGAATACTCAAAGTCAAATTCGCCTGATACTAAGGCCTGATCTCCGTTGTTGTCAGGCTCAAGCCAAGTTGAAGGATCTATGAATTCCAGTTCGAACCTTCCGGCAATTCGTTTGTTTCCGTTAGGCTGATATAAGTGAGTAAAAACCACAAAACCTTCTCCGTCAGAAAACTTAGGAGGATTTTCGGAGCATGTATCGTAAAGATATAAAACAGCGCGAACAAGGCTATGATAAGGTGTTTTGGGATATCCGTTTTCATCGCTGTTTTCGGAAGGACCGTAAGTTTTAAAATCAGAAATTGAAGGCAGTGTGTTTATATTGATGGGTTGCGTTAAATGCTCAACTGCTTTGTTGACATCGCTAATTACAAAGTAAAGACCGTCAGAAAAATTCTGTTGACTGGAGGTGTGTTGCAAACGAATCGATAAGGTATTTTCAAAATATGTCGCAGCAAAATAATCAACTTCAAGATCAACGTCATCCGATTCTAAGTTGCATTTTTTCACCAGAAATTCTCCCCTAACAATACCGCTCCCGTTGTCGGAACAAGCTGACAAAAAAATAAACATAACAAAAATTAGACTGTTTATAGATATTCTTACCATTGCCAAGCTACAATAGCACGAACCCATACTTTAGGCATTATTTCAGATACTATATAGTTTTCTGAGGTGAGACAACGGGTGACAAAGAAAAAAGACAACATACCTCTTGACAGTTACCCAATTTCGACACCGATTTTGTCAAGCCGGGAAACGGCGATTACTTGCACCGGAATACTCAAACCAGAATACTCAAACCCGCCCTTGCGGATCATTTTGAAAAGAATAGACTTTTTAGA
>CAYWLQ010000122.1:0-17528 GCA_964458775.1 uncultured Myxococcales bacterium
TGCATCCGTATCGGCGTCTGCATCCGTATCGGCGTCTGCATCCGTATCGGCGTCTACATCGGTATCGGCGTCTGTGTCTGTATCTGTATCTGCATCTGTATCGGTGTCTGTATCTGCATCTATATCCGTGTCTGTATCTGTGTCGATATCGATATCGGTATCCGTGTCTGTGTCTGTGTCTGTGTCTGTGTCTGTGTCGGTATCGGTGTCGGTATCTGCGTCCGCACTTGCTATCGGCGGATACTCTCCCCCCCAATACCGAGTAAAGTTATATTGCATCTTAGATTGAGGTCTAGGTTTTCCTGTCACAACCGAAGACAAGTCTATTGCATTATGTGAATATAAAATTGCTTCTGACTCGCTAAAGGTGACAACCTCCTGGCTTCCGTCCCCATCAATATCCGCAGCCATCAAGTATCCCTCTTCGAATACCACTGCTGCCTTGCCTTCTCCGTCGAAAAGAGTCGGTCGCTCAGGACCTCGCCAAACAGATATAAAATCGGATCCCTTTCCGTCCCAGTTGTAAACCATGTTAGCAATGCTGCCCCATCCGGAACGAACATTGTAAAAAAGCATTTTCTTTTCCATCGGAGACCATAGAAAGATTGCCTCTTCACCGGGAGTGCCTCTGTTTCTGCGATCTTGTCCGGCTATTTCCAAGCCAGGCAAATCCGGTCTGAAGTCCCCAATGGCAATATTTTGTGGCTCTACGGGCATATTTTCTCGAACCCACAGTTCACCGTTGTTGCGATATACGGTAATGTCATCACCGCCCAGTGCTATTTCCCGTCCGTTTTCGGAATTTTGGTCAATATCTCCTACCCATATACAATCTGCATGCCCGCCCTGATTAACAGTCCAGAGATGCCGGCCGTCACTCTCCAAATAGTCATAACCCGCCATCAGCTCCTCTTTCCCGTCGTAGTCATAGTCAGCAGGCCATGGATAGTGGCCGATGGTACCTCGGTGGGTGAACAGTTGATTCCAGTTTTTGTCCATTGCCCAAAGATTGCTGTATCGATCTTTCAATACAATGTCTGTCGGTGTCTTGTCGCCGGAAAAATTTGCGATAATTATCGCGTCATGCGCTTCGCTTGAAGGATAGTCAAACGTTTGCTCCACCGCGCCTGTCTTGCCGTCAAGAATAACAAATTTTCTTGATACTACATTATTGTTCATACACGCCAGAACCTCGTTTTCACCGTCTTGATCAATATCGTAAATTTGCGCGGGAATGTCACTGCCCGTGGCCGCCCCGTTCGCCGGATTGCCGACCTGCCACAACTGATTTCCTTCGAAATCATACGCAGTAAGACAGTTAACTTGGTGTCCGACGAATCGATCATCGGCCATCCGATCGCCTTGCATCATCACAAAGTCCAAACGCCCATTTCCGGTAAGGTCTCCCAGCAGCATCCTCTTTCCGGTACCTGCAGCGCTGATGTCTATTCGGTTAACTTCCACTTGTGCGAAGCTTTCAAACGAGCAAAGCAACCCGATACACATTGTAAACATGAAGCCGATTTTATTTTTTTTGGTAAGCATATATTGCGCTCCTTTCACGCGATTCCAAACTGTAATAACTCGATAGGTCAGTCAGGTATCGGCATATCTCCGTTTGCCAAGCGCACCACTTCGCTTCCGGCCAACAAAAATATTCCGACAGGAAAATCATCAATATTGTTTTGAGTGTCATAGGTCACAGGTTGTCTGTCGGACGGCTGCTTACCTGTTCCCTGGGCGTATCCTAGTCGGCCGTCAGGGTGAACGGAGTCTCGCAGCATTCCCTCCCAGGCTTTTTCAACCGCCAGCAGATATTCTGTCTCATCAAGAAAGCCGCGACGAATTCCCAGGGCCATTCCATACGCAAAGAAACCCGTGCCTGTCATTTCCGGTGCCGGGTATTCATCGGGATCATCCAAGCTTACCCGCCAAAAGCCGTCCTCTCCCTGACGTATTTTTAAAGCCGCTGCCATATCAACGAAGTCTTGAAGGTATTCGTCCCTATGGTTTTCGCCTGTCGGCAGATCATCAAGAACCCTGGCCAAAGCTGCAAAAACCCAACCGTTCCCTCTCGACCAGTAGCAGTCTTGCCCATTTCGTGTCTTATAAGGAGGGTCGAAGTCTTTATCCCGCCACCAAAGATGCTCAGAAGTGTTGTATAGACCGGCCGAGCCGTGTCGCGTCTTTGTGTAATGATATAAATCATATGCCTTCTCAAAATAAGCTGAATCATTGAAAAGCACTCCGAGTTTTATGAACACAGGCATTGCCATCTGGATTGCATCAATCCACCACCAATCATCGCTTTTGTCACTGTTGACCATTTCGTCGATGACCCTTTTGATTTCTGCTATTTTTCGCGGTTCAGGGTCTTCTTTGTAGAGGTCAATGTAGGGTTGTCCGCATGTTTGGTTGTCTGCATTTCTTTCTGTGGTACCCCTCATAATAGGAACTCCCCACTTATGATGTTCCGCCCAATCGTAGGTATATTCCAACAATGCTAAATCCGGATACACAGCATACATTGCCATGACTCCTTCATAATAAGTGGCACGCGTCCAAATATTTCCAAAGGTTTTAAATCCGCCGTCCACCACCGGAACAGTGGGGTCCGGATACTTTTTCATGTAATACCCATTGACCAAATTCATAGCCTCTATGACATCGGACTTGTGCAACTCGGTATTAAATCCCGTATCCGTTTCTGTTCCCGTATCAGTCTCGCTATCTAGTCCGGAATCCTCAACTGTGTCGGTCTCGATTGTCGTATCTGTATCTATTGCGGTATCTGCATCTGTGTCAGAATCGGCGTCCGCATCAGCGTCTGCATCGCTGTCCGCGTCCGCGTCTGCATCAGCATCTGTGTCACTATCCGCATCCGTATCGCTATCTGTGTCGCTATCCGCGTCCGTATCGCTATCCGCATCCGTATCGCTATCCGCATCAGTATCGCTATCCGCATCAATATCGCTATCCGCATCAATATCGCTATCTGTGTCACTATCCGCGTCAGTATCGCTATCCGCGTCCGTATCGCTATCCGCGTCCGTATCGCTATCCGCGTCAGTATCGCTATCCGCCTCAGTGGTAGAATTCGTATCGGTCGAATAGTCATTTATTTTATTTGACTGCTCTTCCGAACAAGAAAAAACAATAAAGAAAACTGCAAGCAGTGACATAAACTTCTTTTTCATTTTTTAATCCTTTCTATTTTCCTTAATTGCAAAAAAAGAAATCCAAGCCCAGTATCGTTAGAAAAGAAAAGTGTTCAGGAAAGTAGATACATATTCACAGCTATCAACGATTATGTAAAAATGCGTTGGGTTTCAATACAACCGTCATGGAACCGTCGGAGTCTACTGATACCTCTCGTGTAACAACATCGTACCCGTCTAATTCCAAGCGTATAGAAACCGGCCGAGAGGTGCGATTGAATTCGACAGTTTCCGGCGTATGTCCCAATATGAAATTGTCGGACACTCGAACTATTGCAGCTCCCGGCGGCGTACTCTCTATCCATACGAGGACATTCGACGGTTTATCCTGAAAGGGTTTTTCCTCTTTGAGCGAACTCGGCGGCGACACGGTTATTAAGGGATGAATCATCCATTCATCTGACCATTTTCCCCAATAGTAACAAACATCTGCGCTAACAAGCAATACCAAGGCTGCTGCGATTATGGGATGAGATTTGACACTGATTAGCATACTTGTCATCTTCTTAATAAGGAAAACCTCTTTGGTATCAATTGTGCTGACGCTTTTTCTCTATTTGCGCCAAGGACTAATTTGACATGCTACCTAACATAGATGTCCGGTGTAGGCGGATCCGCCATTCCCGGTCCTATGTGGAACGAAGTGTGCGGCGGTTGGTTGTATGTCGACTGCTCAAAAGAAACCTGCGCGCGATAGTGCGGATCGTGCATCAAGGTGTAAATTCGACGAGAGGCCACATCCGTTGTCGTATAAAGGCGCAACGCTTCATTACTCGATTCACGCAGTATGAGTTCTTCACGAAAATCCCCAAGGAGGTCTGCTGTTAAAGTCGGAGTGCTCTTCGATCCATTGTTCGATGCAGTTCCGCTCGTATTCGGAGCAACGCGGGTATTGCCGACACTGGTGCCGTTTAGGGTTTCACGTTCATCATCGGCATCCCAGTAGATGAGAAAATTGCTGCCTGCAGAGGGTGCACCGCCGCTTCCGTCTGCACACCAAACATTACCGCCGTTGCTCGACGAACACGAAGCGCTCGTCCCGGGATCGCTACTGACCCACTCGGCTACACCTCGACCATTGTCTCCGCCGCCGGTCTTATTTAGGGTAAACTTGCAAGTGGCCCCATTATGACAATCATGTCCTCCCGCACTTTCATGAGGCATAAAAACGTGAATTCCTTGACCCTTGATCAACTCTCCCACGTGCAGGGTGTCACCGTGGCCGATGCCTGTGGCACACATGAAAGAACCGTCACTACCGATGGTCGAAGCTCCGGGGATGATCTCCTGTGCACCGTCTCCGTCTACGTCCGCCGCCATGAGAGAGTGGTTACCCTGACCTCTTGCATCTCCGTTTCCCGACTTATCACTGTCGAAAACCCAATTCACAGCCAATTTGCCGTCTCGATACGTCAGTGCCGAAATCGTCAGACGCGTGTAATAACCGCGCTGCTGGATAATGCTTGGCAACCCGGTAGCCACACCATTGTCTTTTACAAACGCAAATCCGCCGTTGTATCTATGGGATCGGTTCCCATTGGTATCACCCCAACTGCGCGTACTGTCATAATGAACCGGATAGTCTATCGTTGCCAGCTCTGCACCGGTGTCGCCGGCAAATACGGTCAACCATTCCGGCGATCCGCCAAGGACCATGCCTCTACTGCTTCTGTAATCTTTGCTGTGGTCAGCACCGGCTGCGGGACCGGTTTTTAAATATTCTCCGGTTCCGTCCTTGGTGCCGGGCGCTGTCTTAAATGCAACCTCGGCTTTTCCGTCACCGTCAAAGTCGTAGACAGAAAACTGCGTATCGTGGGCTCCTGAACGGATGTTTCGACCGATATCGATACGCCATAGAAACGTGCCGTCCAGCTTGTATCCATCGATAAGACATGGCTCGGTCTGACCTTCTTGCGATGAGTCTTTTGCATTGGAAGGATCCCATTTAAGAACAATGTCATATTGTCCATCGCCATCTAGATCACCGGGGCTGGCATCATTTGCACTGTAATTTCCGGAGGAGGGCCTTTTAATGGGAATACGCAAGTAAGGAGTTTCCCAAACACCGACGGCAGGAGACTGCGCCCCTTCTGTTCCGTCGATAACCGGCGTTACCGTGTATTTTGAGCTGCCGCTCCCGGAGGCATCCATATAGTTTGTACTGTCAGTGACCGAGGCAATTTTGGAACCGTCCCGATAGACATTATAAGAAACATTTGTCGGATTATCTCTATCATACTCGTAGCCGAACATTCTCCAGCCCACGTAAACACCGCCGGATTCCTTTACCGCAACGACCCCTCGATCCAATTTCTCCATATGGTAGTGACCGTCAGCCGCCACATCTGTATCTGCATCCGTATCCGTATCGGTATCGGTATCCGTATCCGCATCGGTATCAGTATCCGTATCTGTATCGGTATCGGTATCCGTATCGGCATCGGTATCGGTATCCGTATCGGCATCGGTATCGGTATCAGTATCCGCATCGGTATCAGTATCTGTGTCGCTATCAGTATCTGTGTCGGTATCAGTATCAGTGTCAGTGTCAGTATCGGCATCGTTATCCGCATCAGTATCCGTATCTGAATCAGCATCGGCATCGGTGTCAGCATCGGCGTCGGCGTCAGCATCGGCGTCGGCATCAGCGTCAGTGTCGGTATCGCTATCTGTATCGGCATCAGCATCGGCGTCGGCATCGGTATCACTATCCGCATCGGCATCGGCATCAGCGTCAGTATCGGTATCGCTATCAGTGTCGGCATAGTTGGGTTCTGACGTATCTCCTTCCTGATTGTCAGACTCATCATTGCAAGATACAATAAAAGTACAAATTAATAATAAATTATATACGAAACGCATAACTATCCTTTCTCCGCAAAAGCAGAAATATGCCGTGGTATCGGCATCCTCATTCCAGGGCACCCAGTACCGTTAGAAAAAAAAAGTGTTCAAAAAAAAATCTATGCCGACAAAAAATGTTCAGGAATTCATTGGCAGGTGTTCTGCTCGGAGTTGACTAATGTCAGATTCGACCAAACAATATTAGTACCGCATGGATTTTCGTTAAGTCCGGAATTCTGAAGAGTGAGATTACTAATCAAGACATTGTCGGATGTACCAATAATAGAAATATTACCCGGCCCCTCAACAATTCCTTTCACTGCTGCTATAGTTATCCGATGGGCACTGTCCAGTAAAATTGCGTTGTCTTCTGTGCCGGCAATATCAATATAATCAATGACGATTCCTCCGCTGTCATATAAAGACAAAACGCCGCGTCCTCCGTTGCGCGCATATAAACTTTCAATGTGCACATTGCCCTCCGGATATGAATTGTCATCATTTACATTCCCTACTTGGTTAGCGAAACAAAGCGCCGCATTTCCTGTTCCGGTACCGCAATTGTATCCGTGAAGACTACCTATGCGTGTATTGGTTGTGTAGTTCAAATTTAATCCGCAATTTCCGGTGTTTTCGGCTGTCATTTCCGTAATAACCATATTTGTAATGCCAAACGTTTCTACACCGTGTCCCGAACAACCGCTAACATATATGCTGTCAATCTGATAGTTTCCGAACATCGGCTTGCCCGGAGCAGCGCTTGACGAATGATCTATACGCATTCCAAGCCATGCTGCTTCATCCAACTCCAAAACAATTTGGCCAAGGCGGACATTGTCAGCCTCACGCAAAAATATGCCGTAATTGGGGCTGCCTGTAATTCTTACATTGGGAATATCAATATCAGTAGCATCCCTTACATATATAGGAGACTTATCGCCTGTACCGCTTCCGGTAACATTGATAGTGCCGCATACATTTACCACTGTATAGCTGGGAATACGAATTCTTGTATCGGCACTGACATCGCCGCTTCCTTGTATAAGTATACTTTCTTTAGTTGTCCGTCCGTCAGTCAGGCTTCCATATGCCGCCCTGATAGCAGATTCCATGTCGCTCCCCGTATACAGCGGCGTACCCCCGTTTTGCACTGTCCAGACATCTCCGTTCAGGATAACAGTGGCGTTGTATCCTTCAGTATCGTCATTGCACGGATACCAATCAGTATCACTGTCACTGTCACTATCACTGCCACTGTCACTATCACTGTCACTATCACTATCAATGATATCCGATTCACTGTCGCCTGTAATAGTATCTGACTCACTATCACTACTGTCAGCTTCATCCGATGACAGAGAATCTGAATCTGCCCAAACTGACTCAGACGAATATTCGAAAAAAGCATAAAGCTTTACTGTCTCACATCCCAAGCTGCCCAAACCGTTTAACAGGAGTAAGGAAATAAGAAAATATGGACTACTGCATTTGTTTTTGCACTGCAAACTCATATTCTATTCATACCATAATTACCCGTGTGCGGATTCGGTTTTCGTACATTTGAAAATTTTTCGATATAAGCTGACTTTTTTTCATTGTAAAAGGTACTGGAGTAACGGAGATGATTGACGGTGAACCAATTTAAAGAAAACAAACAACATAATCCTTCTCTATTCCGACCGACCGAGCAGTTTTCTGATGTCGATCTCATTATGGGAATTCAGGAAGGTTCTGCCGCCGCTGCTTCTGCATTTCATCAACGCTTTGGTAAACGCATCAGCCGCCTAGTATGGAGTTTACTGGGAGGTGATGCCGAACACGGAGATGTTGTAAACAGTATTTTCGTTAATATTATTGAATCCATTGGAACAATTAGTGATCCAAGCCGTCTGGCTGCATGGGTAGATAGCGTAACTTTTCGAGTTACCAGAAAAGAGCTTAGGCGGCGTAAGTTGCGACGACAAATTCAATTGGACATCGGCATTTCGGATCTTTCCCGCGATTTTCAATCTTTGGAGACAACGGTGGTTGCTAAACGATTTTATTGTGTAATGGACAGAATGGAACCGGAGGATCGAATGTTGTTTATCGTTAAATATTTTGAGAATTTTGGACTTGATGAAATATCTCAGATGACCGGATGGTCTCTATCCACTACCAGACGCAGAATAAAAAGGGCTGAATCCTCTTTTGAGAAGATTGCTCAACAGGATATTTTTCTCAAATCAAAATTGGGGAGGGTTGGCGATGCCGATTGACCCGGAAAAAATCAGCTCTCTTGTCAGTGAGATTCGAAATGAAATAGGTTCCGGCGACGAGGAACTGGTTTTAAAACGCAGAGAGCATAAATTCGTCTATCTCGTAGAAAACCAGGTAAAAAAATCTCGGTTCAAGCGAATATACATAGCAGGGGCAGCTGCGGTTCTGGCAATTACTTTTGCCGGATTTATTTGGTTCAGCAAGACCGACACCACTGATTCATTGCTGAAATACACTGTCTACCATGCTCACAAACCTGATGAAAATGCGTCTAAGGCGGTAGGTCACTGGATTCCTGCACTTGAAGAGCAAGAATCTGAAATTCAGTTCTCTCAGGGCAGCCGCTTTGTTATCAGCAAAGCGAGTTCTGTACGAATTCTGTCTCACACTCAACGACTGGTTCACATCGAGTTGTATAATGGAGGACTCCACGCACAGGTTAAAGGAAACGGCATTACCCAATGGCAAATCAGTGTCGGTCCGTTTCAACTATCGGTTTTAGGAACACGATTCGATGTCAGTTGGCAATTGCCGGAGAATAAACTAAACGTTAATATTCACAAAGGTGTTGTTCTCGTAAACGGAGGCAGTATTTCCAGCCATGGTATTCGCCTGTATGAGGGACAATCACTGTTTGCTGATAGCCGAGACGGTGACTATCGAGTTGTAACCGGTCAAACAGATACTGCCGCTCCTGTCTTTGCCGACAGCAAATCTGAGGAAGCTGCTATTGAGCCTTCAGAAAACGATGAAGAAACGCAGCAAGACAGCACACTCAAAAACACTAATAACGCCTTAAATTCAAGAGTAAGACACAAAGAAGAAGATGCGTGGCAAATACACTATGAAAACAATGATTACATAGCGGCAAAAAATGCCGTTCTTTCATCAGGATTATCTTCGCTTCTACAAACAGCATCAATTGGAGATCTTTGGAAAATTTCGCAACTATTCAGAAACGTAGGCGACAGCAGCAACACCGAGCGTACTTTACTTGAAATTCGAGAACGATACCCAAAATCTTCACAGGCAAGAATTGCGGCTTTTTTACTCGGACGAACCAAGATGGAAGAACAAAACAATCCCAAGGCAGCAGCTGAATGGTTTGAACAATACATAAAAGAGTCTCCCAAAGGATCCATGATTCAGGAGGCCTATAATCGGCTTTTTTCAATTTACTCATCCCACAACCGAACAGAACAGGCGAGAGATGCTGCGGGTCGTTACTTGAAACTATTTCCAGAAGGTGTATATGTTTTAAGAGCGAAACAATTGTATCATCCGTGAAATATATTTTTTTGAAGACATCAAGAACAGACATTGTCGGAGTAATATTCCTTCTATTAATATTATTTCATTCTCCTAAGCTGTTTGCCGTCGTGCCTCCGTCTCCTCAACGCTGCATCATGATATATACCATCTCGGACAACCACAAAGATTATGCATGGCCGGAAGGCGAAGAAGCACTTATTCGCGAATTGCGTCGTACCGGATACGATGTTCGTATTCACATCGGAGAGTTCATAATATCAGACAGCTCGCATCTTCCCCAAAACGATATTAATATCAGTCAAGACACCTCGGTTGTTCAAATCGTAAAGCCCCCAAACCAATCTTTTGCTGTCATCAATATCTGGTTTATTCATCCCAATCTCAACAAAATACTACACACATCCATTACCGGTCTGGAAACAGAAACACAAGAAGCCCCTGTGGTAGCAGCATTGAAAGTAAACGAACTGGTTTCCGTTGACCTCAATAAAACCGACACAACTCAAAAGACTCCGCCTATTATACCCAATGGTCAAACAAGAACAGACACGTCTAGAGATACAACACGTAGCAACCAATTGCGATTTCTAATAGGACTGGGAATGACCTCATCATTCTATCTGTCCAATGCTCCTGTACGAGTGGGGCCCGTTATTGAAATGGCTGTTCGTCCTACAAAACTAATTCTATTATCATTACAAATGGGAACATTCATATTGGGAAAAGACCTTTCAAAAGAGCTCTATCAAGAAAAACTCAACGCAGAACTTAGACAATACGCTATGACTCTTAACATCGATTTTAAGCTAAACACTCATCGCATAGTAAATCCATTTATCGGCCTTTTTGTCGGAGGTGCCTTTTTTAAAATTCAAGGATTCCTCAATTCCGCAATGCAAGCAAACGAGACACATACTCTAACATTTACTTTAGGTACTCAAATTGGAGTTGTGTTCACGGTTGCTCGCAATATTTCACTAGTCACTCGAATTACAGGCGGAGCATTTTTGCCGCCTGTCGAAATAATGTTCGGTACTAAATCTGTTGTCGAATGCGGACCTATCTACATCAACGCAACACTGGCAATACGATTTCATTTTTGAGACTGCCTAAGTCGGCAGCAATATTTTTTTTGTTTCGGTGAACACTCCAATTCTTCCCGCCACATCATATCGCACTATGAATATGATTGATATACGCAGGTGCTCATAGAGTAACCTACAACAGCTTGGCTTAGCTGATTGAAAAATGGGCGCTTTGACGCCAATAGCTATTTTTTCTAAAAATTATAAAACTAACAAACTGTTTGTAATTATTAACATATGTCTTCTTTTCCAAGACTTAAACGTTCTTTTTTAAAAACTATTTTGAAAAAACTGACAATTGTCTTAGGGTCTTATCGGATTTGTAAACAACTACGGAGGTAATTCTTATGTTCCTTTTTCAAAATACAAAACAGTCTTTATTTGTTCTGTCGGTTTACACATTGCCGGCTTTGCTTTTTTCTGCTTGTTGCGGCGTAATGCCGACAATTACGCCGGAAACAGTCGAAGAACCTGCTCCTGTTGAAGAGATGGTTAAACCTCAGGTAAATTGGGATAACAGCCTAATTCCTCGTTCTATTCTTTTCGGTAATCCTGACAAAGCGTCGGCCAGATTGAGTCCTGACGGCAAAAGCATTAGCTTTCTTGCTCCGGTTAACGGCGTAATGAATATTTGGGTTGCTCCTTCTAATAACCCCAAGGCTGCCGAACCGATTACAGCTGATACTGTTCGCGGCATTCAAAGATATTTTTGGGCTTATACCAATTCGCATATAATCTATCTTCAAGACACTGCCGGTGACGAAAACTGGCATGTTTTTTCGGTCAACTTGAGCGACAAAAAGGTTACGGACCTTACACCCTTTGAGAAAATTCATGCTTCTATAGAAGGGGCGAGTCATAAATTTACAGAAGAAATAGTTGTGGGAATTAACGCCAGAAATCCCGAGCTTCATGATCTTTACAAAATTAACCTTACAACCGGCGTCAGGACATTAATACAAGAAAATCCCGGTTTTGCAGGTTTTCTGATAGACGACGACTACAAAGTCCGTCTGGCAGTGGAAATGACAGAAGAAGGCGGTACGGCATATTATCAGAATCAAGCACTGTTGAAGAAAAACAAAAAAGCGAAAAAGCAAACGGCTAAAGAAACCAAAGACCAAAAACTTACCGGATGGGAACCGTTCATGAACGTTAGTATGGAAGACAGCCTTACTACCTCACCGATCGATTTCGACAAAACCGGAGATATTCTCTACCTTTTGGACAGTCGAGGTCGCGACACAGCCGCCTTTGCCGAATGGAACCTAAAGACAGGCGTGGAAAAGATTGTTTCTTTTGATGAAAGAGCCGATCTCAACGATCTAATGGTTCATCCGACAGAAAAAACCGTTGAAGCAGCAGCCTTTACCTATACCCGAAAGGAATGGAAAATTTTAAACGATTCGATTAAAGGTGATTTTGAATATCTGTCAAAACTAGATAAAGGCGATTTTGAAGTAATAAGCAGAACTCTTAATGACGACAAATGGATGGTCGCATATCTCATGGATACAGGCCCTGTCAGGTACTATATTTATGATAGGGCAACAAAGAACGCTGAATTTCTCTTTACCAATCGAGCCGAGCTGGAAAGCCTAACACTTGCACCGATGCATCCTGTACTAATAAAATCCCGAGACGGATTAACCCTTGTCAGCTATCTTACTCTACCGCCCGAAAGCGACCCGGACGGTGACGGAATACCGAATGAGCCGGTACCGATGGTCTTGAATGTTCACGGCGGTCCTTGGGCGAGAGATGATTGGGGATTTGACTCGGAACATCAGTGGTTGGCAAGTCGAGGCTACGCGGTTATGAGCGTTAACTTTCGCGGCTCTACCGGTTTCGGCAAAAGCTTTTTAAACGCCGGAAATATGGAGTGGGCTGGAAAAATGCATGACGACCTGATTGACGCGGTATCCTATGCGATTTCCGAAAAAATAGCTTTGCCTAATAAAATAGCTGTCATGGGAGGATCTTACGGCGGATACGCAACCCTGGTCGGCCTTACTTTTACACCCGAGGTTTTCGCCTGCGGCGTAGATATTGTAGGTCCTTCAAACCTTATCACGCTGTTAGAAACAATTCCTCCCTATTGGGCGCCTTCCATTAACCTGTTTACAAAACGCGTCGGTGACCATCGAACCGAGGAAGGACGGGCATTTTTGGAATCACGGTCTCCGCTAAGATTAGCAGACAAAATATCCAAACCCTTGCTGATAGCTCAAGGAGCCAACGATCCAAGAGTTAAGCAGTCGGAATCCGACCAGATAGTTGAAGCAATGCACAAAAAAGAAATTCCGGTTACCTACGCACTTTATCCCGACGAGGGTCACGGGTTTGCAAGGCCCGAAAATCGTCTGTCATTTTATGCCGTAGCCGAATCATTTTTAGGCAAATGCCTGGACGGTAAGGTACAGCCCATAGGTAACGATTTTAGCGGTTCTTCAATTACGATTCCGCACGGCAAAGAACAAGTATGCGGTTTATCTGAAGCGCTCGAAGGCCAAAACATAAATTCCGCAGATTGATAAAATTTGAAAGTGTGAACTGTTGTAGGTCATGGGCTATCCAATTCCGCAAAATCTCGTAGGCGCTGAGTTTCCCGATAGGATTAACCCATCTGCTACATTCTGATCTGTTCAGATGGAGAATCACTAGTCTCATCGCAAGGACAACTCATTACGGATTGCATTTCTCTCTGCTTTGGTAAGAGCAAAATTGTTCTTTTTGTATTTCTTTGAAGCCGCAAATGATCGTAACCAGCGCTTCTTTAAAAATTCTGAAGGTTCATATTCTATGGTTTTATATATGTCTACAAGAACGGAAAGAGGGTCATGCTCAAGAGCTTCGTATGATACTTCCAATTGTTTTTCTTTTGGAACTGATTTCAACCGACTTCGCAACTCGCTATCAAAGTGATTGTAAAAAGCAACAGTCTCTTCCATCGACGGGTTCTGCCATATACCTTTAAGAGAGTTCTGTTGTCCAAGAATTGACCACATGTGCAAGGTCGAAGGAATTACAGACTCAGGATTTCTGTTGATATGTATAAAAGTTGCATCAGGAAATATCTGTCTTAAAAAATCAATCCTTAAACTGTTAAACGGATTTTTGAGAACAACACGTCGGTTGTTCCTTCCCTGCACCATTTTTACAAAATGCACTAAAGCTGATTTCCACTTATCTAGATGGTCGTCATTAATCGGCAGAAATGGGATTTCATGTAAAAAACATTTGCCGCTTTTGTGCGGAAATAAAAATGCAGACAATGGTGAAAAACCGGTAAGTCTAAACAAAGCAAATTCATCCTCTTGAGGTGTTTGCGGTCCTATTCGAACATTATCCATAGGACGTTTGCCTCTTGTGGTCAGCATCATAAAGGGCTCTATTAGAAATCTGCTCACCGGATATGCAATAGGGCAGGTACATTGCAGAGTGGATGGTGCCTTCAAAGAAGTATCAAAAGTGAGCAATTCGTGAAGATAGGTACTGCCGGTTCGCCAATGACCCACGATTATGACGGGATCGGTTCTCAGACGTCGTCTTGCAACTATGTATTTATGGTACGGAAAAGCAATTATACCCATGAGCGTTACTACAATACCCACCGTAACAAGAGTCGCTAACCGAAGAAAATTCCACGAAGCGTTGTCATGATTTCTTTTACGGAACAACAACCGCAAAAGAGTTATCAAATCCATTCCGGAGGTAATATAACCGCACTTTAAAATCACTTTTCTACAACCTTACTTTCTATATATTTTTTAAACATCATCAGCTCGTTTTCAAAATCTTCAGCCAACGGTTTCGCAAAATCCTTAAACAACAAAATCCATGGTCCCAAAATAGGCACCGGAATTTTTGCATCAAAAGATCGAACAACTTTGGTTTGTTCTGAAACCGATTCAAAAGTCCAAACAGCTGTTCCTCCTCCTTTTCCCTTGATTTTAACATCCATAACAAGACGTTTTTCGGTTGCAGCTTCTACAATTGTACATGTTCCGTTATCGCTTTTGTCCGAAGTCCATTCATAAAAAGCCCCATGCCCTGTTGTTGTTGCTGAAAACACAAAGCTCATGCTCGAATCACGACGATTTCTGGCATTCCAGGTTGGATGTTGCTTTAGATCAGATGCTGTTTCGTATACGAGTTTAACCGGTGCATTAACAATGATTTCTTTGGTTACGCCAAAAGAGTCCGGCAAGAGCGCTCCTCCTACCGCGAATATGGCTATTGCAATTACAACTACAAAAAATAATTTTTTTCCAATGTTCACTGCAAATTTCCCAAAGCTTTTCTATTTACGGTTGAACAGGGGCTGCGGCAAGAGTAAGCGTTCCCTTGGCAATATCAGATCGTTTTGAATAGGCTCTGACCTGAAACGACAAAAGCCCTCCCATTGCGCGTTGCAGTCTGGATTCTAAAAGTAGAGTTTCTCCCGGCTCACTCGGGCTGGTCCATTTCATATCTGCCCTGGCCAGATAAAACAGCTTGCCTTTGGGATTTTCTCCTTTGGCCATGGAAGAGAATGCATATAAAAGGCCGGAGGTTTGAGCCAGCGATTCAGTAATAAGAACCCCCGGCATAATCGGCTTAGAAGGAAAATGTCCCACAAAATGCGGCTCATCAGACCGCAACGTCCTTGATGCAAGAATACGAACATCTTCTTCCAATTCTAATACGCTGTCTACAAACAAAAAGGGAGGTCGATGCGGCAAAATTTCCATAATCTGTTCAATATCGCAAATCGGTTTTTTCATAGAAAGATTCTCCATACTGATGTCGTTTAGCATTATTCAATTGACTCAACAATACCGCCTACTATCTCTACAAACTCTCCTTTGTCATTTTGTACAATCAGATGTCCGTGGGGAGTTAGATCTACAGTCGTTCCCACAACTTCACCTACTTTAACCCTACGGCCAAAAGGTTCGGCTCGTTTTTTCCATTCTTGCACCAACTCATTTCTGCACCCGTTTTCAATCTTTTTTTTCCATACCATCAAGTATGCCAAAAACTGCGCGGCAACGGATGACATTTCAACTTCTCTTTTAAGCACTGAGTTTAAACTGACTGCCGTTAAGGCGATATCTGTCGGAAACGTAACATCGACTATATTTAGACCGAGTCCGGCAATTACAATTGCGTGTTCATCTTTGAGCATATGAGCTTCAAACAAAAGACCCGCAAGTTTTTTTCGTGAGACAAGAAGATCATTCGGCCATTTAAGCTCACAATTCGCGCCGACATGCTTGACGGCTTCGTGAACGGCAATTCCCCCTGCTAGAGGCAATAAAGGAACGGTTTCCTTGGTCGGTCCGTTTATTACCAACGCTGTTGATATAAATAAATTGCCCGTTATTTCGGAATGCCAGCTTCGACCCATTCGACCTCGACCGTTTGTCTGTCGGTTTGCAATAACAGTTGTATTGTGAGGAGCACCCGCTTTAAGACGACGGCTGAGTTCATTAGAAGTTGAGTCAATCTTTTCGAAAACATGAATCTGCTCAGGAACAGGAGCACTGAGTTCATTTAAACTCGAAACAAAAATATCTCGTGAAAAAAGCAAAGTCATAATGGTTTATCTCAGTTTTATTTAACTCGGCTAATGGGCAAACATCAGCAAAGACACAACAAATTCGACATCATTTGCCGATCATTGTCGTTAAACAATTTAGTATCATTTTCAATTTGGTATGAAAACACAAAATTATTGAAGAAAAAAAATAAACATCAAAACAAAATCAGGTATGATTTTAAGAAAAAATTATCCCTGCCGGCACAACCGGACACCAAAACAGGCTTGGGCTGTAGTAGAAATATCGCAACATGAAAATACAACGCCCAGGGCAATCTCATCTCAACAACAATCCCAAAAATCAATACAACGTCAATTTGGAATATCTACAAACAGGCATCTCTTTTTCAAAAGAAATAAAAATCCATACGATGAAAATGGAAAAAAACTACAACGTCAACGTGGAATTATCAAAAAATTCATACGACCGCAATTCGGCAAAACCTTATGATGTCAATTCAGGCGTTAACACTTACCGAAAGCTTACAATTAATCTTGCTGATGTAGTTTCCATGGCTTTTCAGTCGCAGACGTATCATCTGCGAGAAATCCTTCCAGATAGGCACGGAGGTCTCGGTATCTCGCTTCTCCATTAACGTCATACACCCACAGCTCAGGTTCTTCTGCAGTATCTAACCAAACCAGATAAATTCGCTCGTAGGTATAGGCACTTCCCGCAAATAGAGAGAGCCGCGCCGGGCGAAACAGGGCATACGCATCATCGGGCCAGTTATCGCGAGAAGCTTCTACGTTATGCCTAATTCCATTCAATCTTTCATCAGAAATATTGTCATCCCACAGCCGTTCCATTTCGCCGATACCCAACCAATCACCATGAGTAGAAGCGATCCAAGAATCGAGGGTTGAAAATCGATCCCGTAGCTGAGGGGTCACATCTCGAAATATTCCCTTTTCCAGCGTGGGGATCTTCTCTATATCCAGTTTCAGCGGACGGCGTATTTCACTGTCTTTGTTGCCTTCGTCGCCTTCGTCGAGGTCATTAAGATCTCTGATTACGTCTTCTATCAATTTTTTGATCATTTTCTTACTCCAATATCACTGAGGTATAGCTGGTACCAGGCTTAACTGCCTGTGTCGCTCCTCCAACATACGTGAACGTTATTGGAACGTTATTTGGGATGTTGGAAACGTTGTTGGGAAACGTTGTTGGGGACATTCTACTTGAGGAGGAGATAGCGGAAGCGTTGTTAGGGACATTCTACTTGAGGAGGAGATAGCGGGAACATTCTACTAGAAAAAAGAATT